>DATHQV010000028.1:0-2742 GCA_035482355.1 Acidobacteriaceae bacterium
GTTGCCGGCGCTGCGAAACAGTGTGCTTTGCTGGCGCTTACCGCGCCAGTTTTGCGCAGTGAAGAATGCGCCGTCGTTCAAATAGAGCTGGGGGTTGAGAGGCGCGGGGGCAGGAATCTTTGTTGCGCGGCAGACTGCCGCAGCGACGCCGCCGAGGGTACCGTTGACGCCCCACGGATTATTGGGATCGGCGGAGAGCTTTGGTGGCGCCGCGGTGTACCAGAGCGGTGGGCCGTATCCCAGGCCATCGAGGACGATCATGGCGCTGGACTGGGGCTCGCCGGAAGTGTGCAGATGGGAGAAGAACGCCGCTTCGCCGTCTTCGCCATGCAGCGCGGCGAAAACGAAACTGTGCCGGCGGGGCTGCGCCTGGAGCGCGTGGTAGAGCAACGGGAGCAGGTACGCATCCACCCAGGTGGGCTGAAAGCCCGCATCGGCGTGGCCGTCGTAGCGGGCGGTGATGAGGACGGCGCCTGGTGTTTGGCCGGGCAACGTGCAGACCAGATTTTTGTCGCCGTGGGCGCCAGCAGCCTGTTCCTCCATCAGGCTGCCGGTGCAGTGAAAATCGATGAAGGCCTGGCGCAGCGCGGCGTAGCGGCCGGGATCGTTGCGGGGCGAATGCTCCAGCAGCGCCGCGGCCGGTGCTGGTGGTTCCCAAAAGGCCAGGCCGGATTTTTGCGCGTGCGCGGCGCCTGCCGTGACCAGCGCGAGCATCAGGCATGCAGCAAAACTGGCGATCGGGATGCGGTGAAGTCTGCGCACGGATGAGCCCTGGAAGGAATGCGCAACCATCATAGACGGGCTAAAGGATGCGGAGAAATTCCTTTGCGGCCTGGGCTGGAGAATGGCCCGCGCCGAAGATGGCTGAGATGACCGCCAGCGAGTCTGCTCCGGCGTCGTAGACCGAAGGCGCATTCTCGAGCGTGATGCCTCCGATGGCGACGAGCGGCTTGTTGGTGAGGGCGCGAGCGCGCTCGACTCCAGCGAGACCGATCACCGGCGACGTGTCGGATTTGCTGATGGTGCTGAAGACGGGGCCGATGGCGATGTAGTCGACGGCCTCGAGATTGGCGAGGCGAACCTGCTCATCCGTGTGCGTCGAGACGCCGATGACTGCCTGGGGCCCGGCGAGGATGCGGGCCTGGGCCAGCGAAAGATCGTCCTGGCCGACGTGGACGCCGTCCCATCCAGCGGGCGCGACGAGGGCGGGGCGATCGTTGAGGATGAGCGTCATGTGCGGAGCGGCTTCGCGCAGGACCTGACCCAGAACGAGAGCATCCTGGGCGACGAGAACATCACTGTCTTGCTTATTGCGATATTGGAGGAGGGCGACGCCAGCCTCGGCGAGTTCCTGGACCAGATGGCGGAGGTGATCCCAGCGCTGAGCCGGGTCCGGAGCGCCGTTGGGAAAGACGCAGGCGAAATCGAGAATGGGATAGAGCGTCGGGAAGCCGGTCTTCACGAAGGAAGGACGCCGGACTGGATTGTGGTTGGGCACGATGGGCCAGGCTCTATGTTACGAGTCTACTGCGAGAGTTTGCGGTTACGTGCCTCGTAGGTTGTTGCAAAGGGGCTTGCTGGGATGGAGGAAGAGCTTCAGTCCAGCAAGCGCGAAGCCTCACACCGACTGCAAACGCACAAACGCGCACCGGATCACTCTGGGAGAGGGTGATGGGGTGCGCGCGTCAAAATCGGATCGATCCCGAACGGATCAGTAGAAAGGTAGATAACGGCTAGTTAGTTATACGGAATTGCGACGGCCGGCTTGCCGAGGCCGAGCTTTTCCGGGCAAACGTGCTGGCTTTCGATACGAGTGCGGTCAGCGGGTGTCTTGTAGGCGCCAATCGTGCTCATGCAGTAACGGCAGACGAGCATGGTCGAGACGGTGGCCATACGTACGGGCGGAAGCTGTCTCGGGATAACGTGCGTGGTCTTGACGGACGGATTCATCGCTCGCTCCCCTCGGGAATGCCGCGAATGGCGTGTCCATGACGCCCTTCATCGCTTTTCGTTTCCAGACTCCCCAGGGGGTATCACTGAATTCCGCAATTCAGTTCCGGCGGGGCTGCTGGATAGGACTTGCAAAGCAACTGCAAGGGCCGGAGACACCGATTTCAACGGCTGTACTTCCCTAATGATGCACCCAAACAGGTCAAAGTTGGACATAAATCGCACGCGTTAGCGAAATAATTAACGTTTTCTAATCAATCGTCCGATTTTCGCGCCAGGGAGATGTCTCTTCCGGGGGTTGGCAATGTCTGCGATGGCAAATGTGCCGGGGGCGGGGCCGCTGGTGCTGATTGGGTGCGGGGATACGCGGACGGTGGCGTATCTGACAGAACTGCTGGAGTCGTGGGACTTTGATGTGGAAGTGGCGGAACGGGGGTCGCTGTCGCTGCTGCGGCTGGAGGAATCCAATCCGCCGGGAATCGCGTTGCTGGACATGGATCTAGCCGGGACGAGTGGGGTGGAGATTGTGTGGCAGCTCAGCCGCCGGACGGAGCCGCGACGGACCTGGCTGATTCTCATGAGCCGGGAGCCGGGAAATGATCGGGTGCGCGCCGCCCTGGAGTGCGGGTGCGACGACTATCTGACGCTGCCACCGGACGCCATGGATCTGAAGGTGCGGATTCGGGTTGCGGAGCGGGTGAAGGGGCTGCTGGGACAGATGCAGATGCAAAAGGCGGAACTGCGGTTCCTGTCCACGCACGATGGGAGGACCGGGCTGTGGAATCGGGAGGC
>DATHQV010000029.1:0-27669 GCA_035482355.1 Acidobacteriaceae bacterium
AGATGGCCGTGTTGGCGCCGATGCCGAGGGCCAGCGATCCGATGGCGATGGCAGTAAAGCCGGGGCTTTTGGCCAGCATGCGCAGGGCGTAGCGCAGGTCTCCGAAGACCTCGTCGAACGCACACGTACCCCATGCCTGACGGGTGTTCTCGCGGGCGGCGGCGAGGCTGCCGAGTTCGGCACGGGCGCGGCGGTGGGCTTCTTCGCGCGGAACGCCGCGGCGGACCAGGTCATCAGCGTAGCTTTCGATGTGGAAGCGGAGCTCGTCGTCGATCTGGGCGTTGATTTCAGGACTGCGCCGGACGGCGCGCCACCAGGTGGAGAAACGGCTGCGAAGGCTCATAGCTGCTCCGGCACGGTATTGAGGATCGACCCCACTACGTCGGCAAACTGATTCCACTTCTTCGCTTCGGATTCGAGACGTCGCCGGCCCGCAGCGGTGAGGTGATAGAAGCGGGCACGGCGCTTGTTCTCGCTCTGGCCCCATTCGCCGGCGATCCATCCCTCATGCTCCAGCCGGTAGAGCGCGGGATAGAGCGAGCCTTGCTGGATTTCCAGGCGGTTCTGCGAGATTTGCTGGATTCGCAAGAGGACGCCGTAGCCATGCAGCGGGCCCAGCGACACCGCTTTCAGCACCAGCATGTCAAGGGTGCCCTGGATCAGATCGATGGGTGATTCATTCGCCATTCCTGTGCTTCTCCCAGTCTGGCTAGGAGAGTACCCAGGCTCTCCCAGACTGTCAAGGAGAGCGAATTGTGGAAGGCGGGAACCGGCGTGGCAGCCGCCATGTACCAAACATGCAACTTATTCGGCGTCCCGTTGTTTTTCTCTTCCAGAACCTCAGTCGTTTCGTCATACAGTGGAACCAGAGGGAATGAATGTCGGCGTTGCGCAGCACCAGCATGCAGTGGAAGCGGATTTTCGGGGGATTTGGCGGGTGGATTGACGGGAAATCGGGCAGGGAAGGCTCTGTTCGGGTACGGCACCGCTCGTCCGTCACTGTGTGCCTCGCCGCTTGTCTGGTGATGGCTGGTGGGTGGAGCTTGAGCGCACGCGCGGCGCAGTCCGATACTTCCTCGGCACAGAAACAATCCTCGGCATCGAAGAAGAAGACCGCGGCGCAAACCCATTCAAGGCGGAAGAAGCTGCCCAGCAATGCCCATGTGGTATCGCAGGCTGCCGGTGCGCGGCTGGCCCATCCGGTTGCGCATCCGGCGGTCACGCATCATCGCCGTCGCCGGCCGCTTACGGCGCACGAGATCGCCCGCACGCACCGCCTGAAGAGCGCGTTTGTGGCTTCGTCCCAGCTTCGTCCCATGGCGCAACAACTGTCGCAGAACCGCACTCCGGCCGCATATACGGGCGTGTCGACCTGGGCGCATAGCCACTCCGGCGAGGGCGCTGCCGCCGCTTACCTGGCTCTGGGCCACGCTTATTTGCTCGATCAGAAGTTTCCTGACGCGGTGACCGCGTTGCGTTCGGCTCGACTGGCGGGGGCGACCGCGGCGCATCCCGATGGCGCGCTTGCCGACTACGCGGACTACCTCACGGCCCAGGCCTATTTGCAGAGCAACCAGCTGCCGCAGGCGGAGTTGGTGCTGAACGACTTTACAACCAAATATCCCGACAGCATTTTCATCAACAACGTGCCGATCCTGCAGGCGAATTTGTTTACGCAGGAGGGCGATCCGCAGAAGGCGCTGGCGGTCCTTGCGCGCCACGAGAACAGTCCCATTGCGGGCCACGCGGACTTTCAGCTGGCCCAGGCAAAGGCTGAGTTGCTGGCCGGGCGCACTGCCGATGGGCGCATTCTGCTGCAACATGTTTATCTCAACTACCCGCTGAGCATCGAGGCGGGATATGCACGCGCGCAGTTGCTCTCGGCGGGCGTGCTGGTAACGCTGGCGGTTGATCAGCGGCGGCAGCATGCCGACGCTCTCTTTGACGCGGGCCACTATGCAGACGCGGAAGACGAATTCCGATCGCTTGCCGGCCAGCCGGGCATTGACGATGCTGCGCGTAATGCGCTGCTGGTGGCTGCTGCTGAGTGCGACTGGAAAATGAAGCGTCTCTCGGCCGCGGAGTTGAATGCCATCCCCGATACGAATGATGAAGCGGGTGCGCGCCGCATGTATCTGCAAATGGAATTGGCGCGGGACAAGGACGACACCGGGACGCAGCAATCGCTTGTTACGCAGATGGAGACGCGTTTCCCTTCGAGCCCGTGGCTGGCCGAGGCGCTCTATTCGAGCGGGAACATGTATCTGTTGCGCAAGGATTATCCGAATGCGATCACGTGCTACGGCGAACTTGCGAAGCGCTTCCCGACATCGAAGTACGCGCCCGCGGCACACTGGCGGGCGGGCTGGTTCAATTACCGGCTCGGCAATTACAGTGAGGCGGCGCGGCTTTTCGACGAACAGATTCGGCTGTATGCCGGGGGGCGTGAGATTCCTTCCGCGCTCTATTGGCGGGCGCGCATCTATCAGGACCAGGAGCACAGACCTGCAACCGCGGCGGCGTACTACAAGACGATCGTGCGGCTTTACCCGCATTTTTATTACGGAATGCTCGCGCAACAACATCTCGCGCAACTCGGATCAGTGATGCCCGAAACGATCGCCGCTCTCGACGCGATCAAAGTATCGCCGATCCCTGAGTTGACCGTTGATGTGCCGCAGGATGATCCGCATGTGGTGAAGGCGCAGTTGCTGGCCAATGCGGGACTGAATGAATACATCGAGCCGGAGATTCATGCAGCGGATGGCAGCGATGAGTGGGGAGCTTTCGCGGAAGCGGAGATTTACGCGAGCTATGGCGAATCGTGGCGTGCGATGCGTCTGCTGAAGCGTGCGCTGCCGTTTTACACGTCGGCTCCGCTGGAAGCGATCCCCGTTGCTTACTGGCGCATTCTGTTTCCGCAGAACTATTGGGCTGATATCAAAGCTGACGCCGAGAAGAACGGCCTCGATCCATACATGGTGGCGTCGCTCATCCGCCAGGAGACAGAATTCAATCCAGGAGCGGTCTCCAATAAGAGCGCGTACGGGCTGATGCAGTTGTTGCCTGCTGTGGGCAAGTCCATGGCGAAAGAAGAGGGCATTCACCATTTCCAGACCAACGATCTCCTAAATCCCTCCACGAACATTTTGCTGGGCACGCATTACCTCAAGCAGACGTTGGACAAATTCGGCGGTCAGCCTGAGTATGCGTTTGCTGCGTATAACGCCGGCGACGATCGCGTGACGGACTGGCAGAGCATCGGCAACTACCACGGCATCGACGAGTTCGTGGAGTCTATTCCGTTCACCGAGACACGGGAGTATGTGCAGGCCATCCTGCGCAACGAGCAAATTTATCGCGAACTCGACAAAGTCTCCACGCAGCGCGCTGCAAAATAGCTGGCGTGCAGAGAAGAGACGGACGCGCGGACCGCGCTTTGAGTACACAAAGACGTGTGTTTGGCGTGCTATCATCCTCGGTTGTTTGAACTCATTCACCGCGCTCTGGCGCGGCGTCGATTTCCAGCCGCCTGCCTGCCGGGCAATTCCGTATCAGGAGAAAGTTCTCATGTCGTTCTGCATTCGTTCTACTGTGGCCTTGCGTGCTTCGCTGGCGCTGACAGCATCGTTGCTTCTCACGGCTCCGCTGGCGCCTGCACAAGACACCGCCGCTGCGACAAATTCCCCGGCAACCCACGGCATCCGCGTCGACAATCTCGACCGTTCTGTGAAGCCCGGTGACGATTTCTATCACTACGCCAACGGGTCCTGGATTACGCGGACGGAAATTCCCGCGGATCGCGCCGGGATGGGCGTGTTCTCGACGCTTGCCGACCAGAGCAGCAAGAATGTAGCAGCAATTATTGAGGAGGAAGCGAAATCCAGCGCGCCGGCTGGCTCGAACGCACGCAAAATCGCCGACCTCTACAACGCGTATATGGACGAGGCGAGAATTGAAACGCTGGGGATGAAGCCGCTGGCGCCACACCTGGCGGCGATTGCAGCCATCCGCAACCAGCACGATCTTGCGCTGGAACTGGGCAAGACGCTGCGCGCCGATGTCGATCTGCTGAACAACGCCGTGTTCTCCACGCCGAATTTTCTTGGCCTTTGGATCGCGCCTGGATTCGCCGACTCCGACCACTACATTCCTTACCTGTTGCAGGGCGGGCTGGAGATGCCCAGCCGCAGCTATTATCTCGATGACAGCGAGCACATGAAGGACGTGCGCGCGAAGTACGCAACCCATGTCGCGGCGATGCTGAAGCTGGCGGGGCTGGATGATCCCGACGGCCGCGCGAGCCGCGTGATCGCGCTGGAACATGCGATTGCTGAGACACACATCAGCCTCGCCGATATTGAAGACATCGAGAAGGCGAATAATTTGTGGCAGCGAAGCGATTTCGCCGCGAAGGCACCCGGGCTTGACTGGGATGCGTATTTCGCAGGCGCGGGCCTGAGCGGGCAGCAGCAATTCATGGTGTGGACGCCGACCGCGCTGACCGGTGAGTCGGCACTCGTCGCATCCACTCCGATCGATACCTGGAAGGACTGGCTCGCCTTTCATCTGATCGAGAATCACGCTGGCGTGTTGCCGCGCGCGGTCGCTGCCGAATCATTCTCGTTTTATGGCACAACGCTGTCCGGCGTGCAGCAGCAGCAACCGCGTTGGAAGACCGGAGTAGCGACAGTCAATGCCTTCCTGGGAGATGCGGTCGGCCAAATCTACGCGCAGAAGTATTTTCCTCCGGAAGCGAAGTCGCAGGCGCAAGCCATGGTCGCCAATCTGATTGCCGCGTATCACAAGCGGCTGCAGGCGCTGACATGGCTTGCGCCGTCGACGCGCGCTGAGGCCGAAGCCAAACTGGACACGCTCTACGTCGGCATCGGCTACCCCGAGACGTGGAAAGATTATTCGGCTTATGAGGTGCACCCCAACGATGCGTTTGGCAACCAGGAGCGCGCCGGGCTCTGGAAGTATCACACGCAGACTGCGCGGATCGGCCAGCCCGTCGATCGCCATGAGTGGTCGATGGAACCGCAGACGGTGAATGCGGTGAACTTGCCGCTGCAGAACGCCCTGAATTTCCCGGCCGCAATTTTGCAGCCGCCATTCTTCGATCCCAAAGCGCCGCCGGCGGTCAACTACGGCGCCATTGGCACGGTGATCGGGCATGAGATCAGCCACACATTCGACTCCGAGGGCAGTGCCTTTGACTCCAAAGGACGCGTGCGCAACTGGTGGACGCCAGAGGATCATGCGCATTTCGAGCAGCAGGCGGATAAGCTCGCGAAACAGTATGACGCTTATGAGCCTTTCCCCGGAGTTCACGTGAACGGCAAGCAGACCATCGACGAAAACATTGCGGATCTTGGCGGCGTGGCTGCGGCCTACGACGCGTATCGGTTCTCGCTGAAGGGAGCCGAAGCGCCCATGCAGGATGGCTTCAACGGCGATCAGCAGTTCTATATTGCGTTTGGACAAAATTGGGGGTCGAAGGCGAGAGAGGCATCGCTGCGGCGTCAGGTACTGACGGATGCCCATTCGCCGGCGCAGTTCCGCGCCGACACGGTGCGCAATTCCGATGCCTGGTATAAGGCGTTTGATGTGCAGCCGGGTCAGTCGCTGTATCTTGCGCCGGACGAGCGCGTGCGTATCTGGTAGGTCGCCGCTGGAACGAAAAAGGGTGCAGCCTGTGAGCTGCACCCTTTCGTCTTCGCGCCGTTATTATGCCGTGTGCTGCAGCACCTCTTCGCGGACTGCTTCGTCGTGGCGTTCTTCCGCCTTTGAACTGGGCAGGGCGATGGCCAGCACATCTTCAATGCGGCTCGCGTAGTGGATCGCGACACCTTCAATCTGATCCGGCATCAGGTCTTCTTCCACGTTCAGGCGGTTTTCCGCAGGCAGAATCACCTGTTTCACTCCAGCCCGCTTGGCTGCGAGGAACTTCTCCTTGATGCCGCCGACGGGCAGCACATTGCCGCTCAGCGTGATTTCGCCGGTCATGGCGGTGAGCGGATGCAGCGGGCGGTCAGTGAGCAATGACACGAGAGCCGTGGCCATGGTCACACCGGCTGAGGGACCATCCTTGGGGATAGCGCCTGCCGGCACGTGAATGTGCAGGTCGGTGTCCTTGAGCAGATCCTCTTCGAGACCCAGCGCTGTCGCATTCGAACGGACCCAGGTCAGTGCGGCCTGCATCGACTCCTGCATCACCTCGCCGATTTGCCCGGTCATCGTGAAGCCGCCCTTGCCCTTCATGCGGTTGGCTTCAATGAACAGAATATCGCCGCCTGCCGGGGTCCACGCGAGGCCCACCGCAACGCCAGCGCGCTTGGTGCGCTCGGCAATCTCCGTGTCGACGCGTACCTTGATGCCACCCAGGAATTCCTGGACGACTTGCTGCGTCACCACCAGCTTGTCCGTGTGGCCCTCGGCGATCCGCCGCGCCTGCTTCCGGCACAGCGTTCCAATCTGCTGTTCCAGTTTGCGGACGCCCGCTTCGCGCGTGTAGTGGCGCACGATGTAGCCGATGGTCTCGTCAGGAAACTCGATGTTGTCCGGCTGAATGCCATTCTCTTTGATCTGGCGCGGAATCAGATAGCGACGGGCGATGTGCCGCTTCTCTTCTTCTGTGTAGCCCTGCAGCTCGATGATTTCCATGCGATCGCGCAGCGGTTCCGGAACGGTATCGAGCACATTCGCCGTGCAGATGAACAGCACTTTCGACAGATCGAATGGCTGATCGAGATAGTTGTCGCGGAATGTATTGTTCTGTTCCGGGTCGAGAATCTCGAGCAGCGCCGATGCAGGATCGCCGCGGAAATCGCGTCCCAGCTTGTCGACTTCGTCGAGCATGAAGACGGGATCGTTGGCGCCCGCGCGGCGCAGGTTCTGGATAATCTGTCCCGGCAGCGCGCCGATGTAGGTGCGCCGATGCCCGCGCAGTTCTGCCTCGTCGTGCATGCCGCCGAGAGAGATGCGGCGGAACTCTCTGCTGAGGGCGCGCGCAATGCTGCGGCCCAGCGAGGTTTTGCCCACGCCCGGAGGCCCAACGAAGCAAATGATCGGTCCTTTCATATCCGCCTTTAAACGGCGAACCGAGAGGAAGTCGAGAATGCGGTCCTTCACTTTTTTCAGGTCGTAGTGGTCCTCATCGAGGATCTCGCGCGCTTTGGCGATGTCGACGGCGGAGCCTGACGACTTGGCCCAGGGAAGCACTGCCAGCCACTCAATATAGTTGCGGGTCAGCGAATAGTCCGCGGCCATAGGCGACATACGCGAGAGGCGATTGAGCTCCTTCAGAGCTTCCTTTTTCGTCTCCTCGGGCATGCCGGCACCTTCAATCTTTTGCCGCAGCTCTTCGATATCCTTCTGGCCCTCGTCCATTTCGCCGAGTTCCTTCTGGATCGCCTTCATCTGCTCGCGCAGATAATAGTCGCGCTGCGACTGCTGCACCTGATCCTGCACTTCTGACTGAATCTTGTTGCGCAGCTGCTGCACTTCCAGCTCTTTGGCCAGGTGCTTGTTGATGCGCTCGAGGCGCAGGGCCACGTCCGGAGTTTCCAGCAACTCCTGCTTATCCGCCGTTGCCAGGAAGGGCAGAGATGATGCAATGAAATCCACCAGCCGGCCCGGCTCGTCGATGTTCATGGCGATGGTCTGCAGTTCATCCGACAGCGTGGGCGAGGACGAAACAATTTGCTGGAACTGGGTGACGACATTCCGCTGCATCGCTTCGATTTCGGGGTTCTGCGGCGGGATGATTTCGGGGATGGTATCCACCGAAGCCAGCATGAAGGGCTCGATCCGCGAGAACTCGCCCAGCCGCACGCGCTCGGTGCCTTCGGTGAAGACGAAGAGGCTCTGGTTGGGCATCTTCACCACTTTGTGCACCGTCGCCAAAGTGCCATAGGCATGGAGATCCCCGGGCTGCGGCGCGTCGACGCGCGCGTCGCGCTGCGCCACCACCACAATGCTTTTCTCCTCGCCCAGAGACTGAATCAACTGGATCGAGCTTTCGCGTCCGACCGTCAATGGCAGAACTGCGTGGGGAAAGAGGACCGTATCCCGAACGGGCAGCACGGGTAGAACGCGGTCGTTGCTCCCCTCGCGAAGGTTGGGGTCGCCGGGCTGAATGACGCTAATAAAATCGCTAGCCATGAGTGTCCTTATATCAAATAATTACTCATTGGATTCAGCAGATTTGAAAAAGTCTCATGCTCCCTATCCAACACGGGCAGCGAGAGGCTCAGGTTCCTGAGTCAAAAGCCCCGCAAAACATTGTAATTGTGACGTTTGCAGGCCAGTGGAAGTTTCCCCTGGCTGCTTTATCGGCACAACGCGGTAGCGGGTGAGATGCCGGCTTTCAGGATAGGGTAGCGGGATTTCTTCGGGTTATACCGCTGCCCGGTACCGACCGAGCTCCCGGACCATGGAGCAGTGGTGGGGCAGCATATCCAGAGCCCAGTCGGCCAGTTTTGGCTCGGCAAGCTGGTAGTCAGCATAGAAGACATACTCCCAGGGGCGTCCCTGCACCGGCCGCGACTCCAGACGCGTCAGGTTGGTGCCCAGGCCGGCAAAGACCTGCAGAGCTTCCACCAGGCTGCCGGCGCGGTTCTCCACTTTGAAGGCGAGGCTCACTTTGTCGGGTTTCGGATCGCGGACGGCGCGATCCCGCAAGCGAATCAGGAAGAACCGCGTAAAGTTCTCCGGATTATCCTCGATCTCCGATTGCAGAATCTGGCCGCCGTAATGGCTGGCGGCTTGAGCGCTGGCGATGGCGGCAATGCCGGCGTCGCGCAGCTCCATCATCTGTTTTACGCTGCCGGCTGTGTCATAAAAGGGCGCGGCCTCGATGGCGGTGTGCTCAGCAAAAAAGCGGCGGCACTGGGCCAGCGCGACGGGATGCGAGTACGCCTGGCGGATGCGGCTGATCTCCGTACCGGGCACACCGATCAGGTTATGCCGGATGCGCAGCAGCCATTCGCTCTCCACCGCAACGTCGTGGGTGAGCAGCAGATCGTAGTGCTCAAGCACGGAGCCGGCGAGCGAATTCTCAATCGGAATGACCGCGGCGTCCGCGGTTCCATCCGACACTGCCGCGAACACTTCAGCGGAGAGCGCGCACGGCAGAATGGTTGCTTCCGGCATCGCTTTTAGCGCCGCTTCGTGGCTAAAGGAACCGGGTTCTCCCTGAATCGCAATGCGCAAGTTTTTCCCTCACATCCATTTGTATCGCAACGGCAACCCCAGACACGCGGCGCGCACCCTACCAATGGGTTTTCGAAAGAAACCAGGATTCGGAAAGTTCAAAAGACTTAGGACAAAGGAGAAAAGCACGATGCTTTGGACACTATTCGTGATCCTGCTGATCGCGTGGCTGATCGGACTGATCGGATTTCACGTTGTCGCCTGGTACATTCACGTTCTGCTGGTACTGGCGCTTGTGGTTCTCATCATTCAGCTGATCAGCGGCCGAAGGGGAGTTGTTTAAAGGTTCTGCCCGTTCGCGGGCAGGAAGGAGAAGCACACTATGAACTCGGACCAGGTGAAGGGTAAGGCCAATCAGGTTGTCGGCAAGATGAAACAGGGAACCGGGGATATGGTCGGGAACGACAAGCTCGCCAACCAGGGAGTGGCCGATCAGGTGAGGGGCGCCGCCCAGGAAACATGGGGCAATGTGAAAGACGCAGCCCATGAAGCCGCGAAGACTCGCGAACACGAGCAGCATGAAAATGCCGCTCAGGCGCGCGACAACATTTCGAAAAAGGTCGAGAACGCGAAAGACAGCGCCAACGAAAAAATCGACGCGTACAAACAGAACGAGAAAAACCAACGTCGTTCCGCCTGAACCTCAACCGCATGAAGCAAACCGGGCTCGCGGATACCCTCCGCGAGCCCGAGCTGTTTCTACGGCCTTCTGAATGAGCGGGTGCCATAAAATAGGGAAATGCTCCTTGAAGGCATTTTTCCCGCGATCACCACGCCTTTTTATCCTGACGGCCGCATTTACTTCCGCAAGTTCGAGCACAATGTCGAACGCTACTCACGCACGCCTGTGGCGGGCATGGCGGTGCTCGGATCCACCGGCGAAGCCGTCATGCTGAGCGACGATGAATCGCGACAGATTCTGCGGACCGCGCGTGAAGCGGCCTCGCCCGAAAAGGTGCTGGTCGCCGGCGTAGGCCGCGAATCCATGATTGAAACGCTACGCCTGGCTGACTTCGCCGCCGAGCAGCAATTCGACGCGCTGCTGGTCCGGACGCCGCATTACTACGGGCCCGGCATGGGTGCGCCGCAATTGTTGACCTACTACAACGCGCTGGCCGATCGCGCAGCGCTGCCGGTCATCCTCTACAGCATTCCCAAGTTCACGCACCTCGAATTGCCGATCGAAGTGGTGGCCGAGTTGGCGCAGCACCCGAACATTATCGCGATCAAAGACTCGTCGGGAAATTTGGAGCGTCTTGCTGCGCTGGTTGCGGCCACGCGCTCGGCAGCGAAGCGCAGTGTGATGGTGACGCCGGTGTTCCAGGCGGTGACCGGACGGATGCTGATGGCCGAGGCGGAGCCGACGCCCAACTTCATTTCCGCTGAATCGCTGGGCGGGGTTGTCGTCGTACCGCCTGCGCCGCGGGTGAAAGCCATGCGGAAGAAGGACGTTGGTTTCCAGGTGCTCACCGGATCGGCGCACAATCTGCTGCCTGCGTTCGACGCGAAAGTCTCCGGCGCCATTCTCGCGTTTGCCGCGCCTGCGCCCCAGGCGTGCCAGGAGGTCTACACCGCGTGGAAGGAAAATGACCCACGCGTGGCCGCAGAAAAGCAGCAGCGCATCATTGAACCGTCGCGCGTGGTTGCCAGCCAGTATGGAATCTCCGGCCTGAAATACGCATGCGACCTGAACGGTTACTACGGCGGAAATCCGCGGATTCCGCTGCTTCCGCTGACCGGCGAGCAGAAAGCCGAGATAACCGCCTTGATGGTGGACGTGCGGAACTAAACTTCCTTTCTGGGATCGCTGCGCGTCGCTGACGTCGCAGCGATTCGCCTCTTGACCGCGCACCCTTTGAACGGAGAAGCTGTTCACGAATGTTCTTCCGGCAGTACTACCTCGGTTGTCTCGCGCATGCGTCATATCTATTGGCCGATGAAGCCACAGGCACGGCCATCGTGGTGGATCCCCAGCGAGACATTCAACAGTATCTGGATGAGGCTGAAACGCATGGCTTCGTCATCCGCCATGTCTTCCTGACGCACTTCCACGCCGATTTTGTGGCTGGCCACCTGGAACTGCGCGACCGCTGTGGCGCGACCATCCATCTGGGCGCGCGCGCCAAGGCCGAATACAATTTTGCCCCGATGCACAGCGACGATGCACTGGCCTTTCCGGGGCTGCGCATCGAGGTTCTTGCAACGCCGGGGCACACCATCGAATCCATCTCGCTGCTGGTTTTCGATTTGAGTCGTGACGCGGATCATGCGTGGGCCGTGCTAACCGGGGATACGCTGTTTATCGGCGATGTGGGGCGGCCCGACCTGCGTGCTTCGTTGGGCTGGAGCGCCAACGAGCTGGGGAGTCACCTGTACGATTCGCTCCACAATCAACTGCTGATGCTGCCGGATGCGACGCTTGTTTATCCCGCGCATGGGGCCGGATCGCTGTGCGGCAAGAATCTGTCGTCGGAAACCGTTTCGACGTTGGGAGAGCAGCGCCGTTTCAACTACGCGCTGCGGCCCATGTCGCGGGAGCAGTTTGTGGATCTAGTAACGGTGGATCAGCCCGATGCTCCGGCTTACTTCAACTACGATGCGGTGCTGAACACGCTGGAGCGCGCTACGCTCGACAGCAATCTGGCGCAGGTGCTGCGGCCGTTGGCTCTTGACGAATTTCTTTGTCTGGCGAAAGATGGCGCTCAGATTCTCGATGTCCGCGAGCCCGATCGCTTTGCCCGGAGCCATCTGCGCGGAAGCATCAATATCGGACTCAATGGCCAGTTCGCGACCTGGGCGGGCACTGTGCTCGAGCAGGAGCGCCCCATCGTGCTGATTGCGGAACCGGGGCGTGAATCCGAAGCAGCGCTGCGCCTTGGCCGCATCGGGTTCGACCAACTGCGGGGCTATCTCTCGCAGGGAATGGAAGCGCTCGCCGACCGTCCGGATTTGCTCGCGGAAACCAAGCGGCTGAGCGCGGCGGAGATTTCTGCGGAGCTGACGACATCTAACCCGGCGCGCATTCTCGATGTGCGCACGCCGCGCGAGTGGGCCGCGGGTCATATTGCGGGAAGCCTCAATATTCCGTTGAGCCGGCTGCGCGATCAGCTCGACGAAATCCCTCGTGACGGCCAACTGGTGGTGCAGTGCGCCGGGGGATACCGCTCGTCGATTGCCGCCAGCCTGCTGGCGCAGCACGGTCTGCTGCACCTGACGGAAATGGCGGGCGGACTGGCCGCATGGCAGGCCGCGCAATTGCCGGTTGTCTCGGAAGCATGAGACTGCGCTAACGATTTAGCCCTTCGACTCGCAGGGTGTCGCCCGGCTGCAGATAGCCTTTGCGGCGGAACCAATCTTCCATGGCCGGCGTGAGTTGGTCCAGAGGGACGCGGAAGCCTGCCTCGAGCAATCCGTCATCGAGCGGCAGCGTGTCGTCGAAAACGGCGTCGTTTGTGAAATTGCGCATGGCGAAGTTGTCGATCCAGGCGATGGGGCAGGGAATCGACTGGCCTTCGGGAGTGATGCGTTCAATGCGCAGCTTGCGGACGAACATGGGTACGTCCTAGTAGCCGTGATGGTGCAGGATGAAGACGCCGATGGACGCGAGGATGCAGTAGATGCCGAAGTAGTACCAGCGTCCGCGCTCCAGCCAGGCGCTCAGCCATTTCAGAGCGACCAGACCGGCCAGAAATGCGAAGAAGGCGCCGAGCAGGCTGGGAAACGCGGCGGTGGCAAAGCCACTGTGATCGGCGTGGAGCAGGCGGAGGACTTCGCGCCCTACGACGGCCGGGGTGAGGACGACGGCCAAAGCAAAGCTGAAGGCCTCCACGCGCGCTTTTCTGATGCCCTGCAGGATGCCGACGGAGATGGTGGCGCCGGAGCGGGAGAATCCGCGGAAGGGAAGGCAGAGGCCCTGGACCGCGCCGATGGCGGCGCACTGGCCGAAGCTGATCTCCGGCTCTTCGGTGGAATCGGGCTTGCGGCCTTCGGCGATGCCGGCAATGAGGATCAGGATGCCGGCGGCCAGCAGCGCGGGCGCGACGATGGCGAGATGTCCGAAGAGGTCCTCGATTTGCGCGTGGGGTGTGCCTTTGAAAATGGTGTGCTCGATGATCTTTACGATGATTTCGCCGATGATCACGGTGGGCACGGTCGCGATGATGATCATCCACACAAAGCGTTTAGCAGCTTCGCCATGGACGAAGAACGTGTCGCGCCACTGTTTCCAGAAATAGACGATGACGGCGAACATGGTGCCGGTGTGGAGCATGACCAGCAGCAGTGTCATGGCGGGAGAGGAAGGATCGAGGCCCATGAGCTTTTCAGCGACAACAACGTGAGCGGAACTGGAGACTGGCAGAAGCTCGGCAAAGCCCTGGATGATGGCGAGGATAATCACGTGCAGAAGGGACATGGGGCCATTCTAATGGCAGTGTGGGAACGGCACGTTGACATTACGGATGCGGGCGGTGCGGGCGCGGGGCGCGCACGGTATTTCGGTCATTTGAAGGGCTGCGGAGGGGAACGTATCATTGAGCGTGAAGAGGTTTGGAGTAGGGTCACACGATTGAGCAGAGACGGTGCGCCAACGAGCGCTGCGGCTCCCGGATTGATTGTTCATTCCGGAACATAACGAAATTCCAAAAACAGGGAGAGGCAAAGCAATGCGAATCGGATTGTTGACGGGCGGCGGAGACTGTCCTGGACTGAATGCCGTGATTCATGCGGTGGTGAAGAAGGGTATTACTCATTACGGAGACGAATTCATCGGATTTTTAGAAGGCTGGCGCGGGGTTCTGGACAATAACACGGTGGCGCTGACGCTCGCGAGGGTCGACGGCATTCTGGATGAGGGCGGCACGATTCTGCGCACGTCGCGCACTAACGTCCGCAAGGTGGAAGGCGGGATTGCGAAGTGCGTTGAGGTGCTGAAGGCCAACAAGCTGGATGCGCTGATCGCGATTGGCGGCGACGATACGCAGTCGGTGACAAACGCGCTGATTGAGGCGGGTGTGCCGGGCGTGGGCGTTCCCAAGACCATCGACAACGATTTGAATGGCACCGATGTGTGCTTCGGTTTTGACACAGCGGTGATGATCGCGACCGAGGCCGTGGACCGGCTGCATACCACGGCCGAATCGCATAATCGCGTGATTGTGTGCGAAGTGATGGGTCGCGACGCGGGATGGATTGCGCTGACCGCGGGCGTGGCCGGCGGAGCGCATGTGATCCTGGTCCCGGAAAAGCCGATTGACCTGGAGCATGTTTGCGCCATCCTGAAGCACAACCACGACCATGGGAAGAAGTATGGGATTGTGGTGGTGGCGGAGGGGGCAAAGCTGCCGGACTCCGGCGCACAGGCAACGAAAGGCGACAAGCTGGATTCGTTCGGCCATGCGCGGCTGAGCGGCATTGCCGAGCACCTGGCGGAGGAGATTGAGAAGAAGACGGGCTACGAGACGCGGTCGGTGAACCTGGGGCATACGCAGCGCGGCGGCACG
The DNA here is from genome assembly GCA_035482355.1 of Acidobacteriaceae bacterium. GTDB lineage: Bacteria > Acidobacteriota > Terriglobia > Terriglobales > Acidobacteriaceae > Palsa-343. The sequence continues at coordinate 14,718 of DATHQV010000029.1, forward strand.
CCGACGGCGTACGACCGGATGCTGGCTACGCGGTATGGGCTGGCGGCGATTGATCTGGTTCACCAGGGCAAATTCGGCCGCCTGGTGGTCCTGCGGGGGACGAAGATCGAAGACATTCCGCTGGCGGAGGCGATCTCAAAGAACCGGACCGTCGACGACAGCTTCCTTCAAATCATCAGCTCACTGGAGCCGAAGCTTTAAGTGTTTCTTTAAGTCAGCCCCATCCGTTTCAGCTGTTTTGGCTGGGCGGGTGGGGTTTGCTATCCGGTTTCCCTGGCAATTCGGCGTTTCTTTCGGTTGTGGTGGTGTGGTATACATGGCTTCCCAGTATCTGGAGGAGCCCCTGTGAAAGCCGCAGCCGCAGCGCCGGAAGTTCGGGAAGTAATGGACATTCGCCAGGCGGCCCATTATCTGGGCATCAGCGCCGACAGTCTGTATCGCTATGCAGCCACGGGGTTTATCCCGGCGTTCCGGTTGGGGAACCGTTGGCGTTTCCGCAAGAGCCGGCTGGATGAGTGGATGGACCGGCGATCGGGCATGGAAGCTGGCGTGGAGGCAGACTCTGAGACACGGCAAGAGCCGAAGCTGGTTCGGAGCCAGAAGAAGCCGGTGCGACCGACGCGGCTGGTCGGGCGGACGACTCGAACTGGGTCGTAGCCGGCTCGAGTTAAAGCTTTCCTTTAAGAGTAGCCCTTTTAGTTGAAGGGGATCGCGGCAAGCCACTGATTTTAGTGGCTTTGCATTTTTGAGGTAGTGGCAAATTGTCGATCATCTTTGGTTTTGGGTGTTCGTTCCTCACGCGTTAGATTCATTAAAGTGTGGCAAGTTATTGATTTATAGACGAATTGCTGATCTAACCATAGTCCCCAGCGGATTGGGAAGAGTGGCTCCCTTACTTTTCAACCTCTTCCCTGAGAAAGCGGATTAGGTCCTGGCGTTCCAGCGGCTCGGGTACATGGAAATCCATGTTGTTGCCTGGGACGAGCGCGTCGGGGTCGGTGAGCCACTGGTCGAGCGAGGCATCGGTCCAGGTGATGTGCGCATTGACCAGGGCTGGAGAGTAGGGGAAACCCGCAACCTGCCCTGAGATTCGCCCAAAGACGTCGTGCAGCCGGGGGCCTTCTCGATTTTGGTCGAGGGCGTGGCATCCGCTGCAACGCTTTTCGAAGATTGCCCGGCCGCGCACCGGATCGCCTGCGGTTGAAGTCTGAGCGGAAGTGCCCGCCGGCGAGGTTTCCGCTGTACGCATCCACCGCGAGAAGGCCTGCACATCGGCATCGCTTACCTGCGCGTTCCGGTGGATCATCCGATATTGAAGGGGCGGCATCTCCCGCTGCTTCGTTTCCTGCACGATTTTGGAGAGGAGGACCTGCTTCTGGTCGGCGGAATATCCGGCCCAGTTGGAGAGGTTCAGGTTCTTACGGCCTTCCTCAACGTCGCGTTCGATGAGCCACGAGACCGGCGCAAACCGAACCGCAACGCGATCGTAAACGGGAAGCCGTGTCGACATGGAATGGCAATCCACGCACTTTGCCGTAAGTGTTGCGCGGACGTCTGCGGGCATGGAGGTGCGATCCATGAGGTCCTGCGGGCGCCTCACGCCGGCAAGGCCCGCGTCGCCAAAAGGATGAACGCGAGCCAGCAGCAGCGAGGCCGTCAGGGCCATCACGCATCCCACCACGGCGCTGCGAACGCGGCTCATGCTTTTTCTGCCAGCGAGGAATCGACGACCGCCAGGTGGCTGTGCCTCGCAATGTAGTGAACCTTCGTGACTCCGAGGACGCTCTGCAGCCGATCGGCGGGAACCACCATCGGCCCCGCGCTGGGAGCGGTTCCGGGTGCGGGTTGGGGAAACGCCGTCGACATCGCCGTGTGGAAAGCCACGTTGCCTTCCACCTTTTGCACGACCTGGTGAATATGTCCGTTCAGCACCGTGACCGACCCAAAGCGTTTCAGGTAGGAGAGCGCCTCAGCTCCGTCCTGCGTGCCCCAGCCCCAGTTTGGATAGACCATCCAGAGCGGGATGTGGGCGAAGACCACGATGGGCGTCGACGCGGAGAGCGGCGCGAGGTCGGCCTTTAGCCAGGCCAGCTGGTCGGGACCCAGTTTGCCGAGGGCGTCGATCTGCAATGAGTTGTTGAGCGCGACGAAGTGCACGCCCTTGTGCGTGAAGCTGTACCAGCCGGTGCCGAGCGTGCCCTTGCCGAATCGTTCGCGGTAAAGCGCGCCGTCGTCGATGGCGGTATCGTGCTCACCGGGGACGTAGAAGGTCTGGTCGGCGCGGACGCTGCGGATGATCTGCTGTGCGGTGTCGAATTCCGCCGGTTTCGAGGACTGGCTGATGTCGCCGGTATGCAGCACCAGGTCGATGGGGCCGGGCATCGCGTTGATTTTGTCGATGGCAATTTTGAGGGTGCCGGCTACGTCCTGGTTCGCCGCCTTGTTAAAGCCGATATGGCTGTCGCTGATCTGGACGAAGCTGAAGTCTGCGCCACGCTCGGCATGCGCTGCCGCGCCGCCTGCTCCTGTGGCGGCAAATAGCTTTGAAGTGGGCACCCCGCCGGACATGGTCCAGAGAAGACCGGTGCCGGCCCAGGCCATGCAGGTGAGAAAATTGCGGCGGTCGATGCCATCAACTGCGGTTGCGCCGGGCTGCGCCGCGTCGTCCGATTGAAGCGGCTTTTGGCGGAGTGTAGGGTTATCCGTGTCGTTCATGCGTCAAATCCTCCACAGATGCCAACTGCGGGTTGCGCAGTTTATTCCGGAAGAACGGGAATAAATTTGCACGCGGGCAGTTCTCGTCCATGAAGAGAGAAAGAGACTCGATTCACCGATGACGCTGTTGTCCTGGAAGCGTGCGGCACGCGAAAGTGTTCCCCAAACGGAAGGGTTTGGGGATCTGGCGCTGCCGTTTCTTCCGGGTCTTTACAACGTCGCAACCTGGCTGGCTCGGAATCCTGTCGATGCGGAGGACCTTGTGCAGGAAACCATGTTGAAGGCGCTGCGCGGGTTCGCTTCGTTCGAGGCGGGCACGAACTTTAAGGCGTGGATCTTTCGCATTCTGAGGAACACGTATCTGACTTCGCGGACCGGGCTTGCCGCGAAGCGTACGGTTGCGCTCGAAGATGAGTTGGGCGAGAACGAATCTGGTGGCGCGGTTTATCCGGAGGCGGCGATCGACCGGGAGACTCCGGAGATGAATCTGATCCGGCTCAGCGATCGCGCGGCGGTGCAGTCTGCGATGGAGACACTGCCTCCTCCGCTGCTGGAGGTGATCCTGCTTTGCGATGTGGAAGAGATGAAGTACAAGGAGATCGCTTCCGTGCTTGAGATTCCCATCGGCACCGTCATGTCGCGTGTCGCACGTGCGCGGGCGGCGCTGCGGCTGGCGCTGGTGGGCGGCGCAACACGGGAGTCTCGCGCATGAACGGTCACCTCACTTCCGCGATGCTGAGCGCGCTGGCTGACGGCGAGCTTTCGATGCCGGAGCTTGCGCAGGCGAATGAGCATCTTTCCGGTTGCTCCGTGTGCACTGCCAATGCCCTCAACCTCAGCTTGCTCAAGTCGGCCACGGCGAAGGCGGGACACCGGTTTGCGCTGCCTGCTGATTTGCAGGAGCGGGTGATGCGTCCGGCGGGGGAGAGGAAGGCGACTTCGGGTCGTTCTACTGGATGGTTTGGCATGGTGGGATGGGCCGCGGCTGCTGTGCTGCTGCTTGCCTTCGCGACGACGATGCTGGTGCAGCGCAGCGGAAGGAGGGCGGATATCGCATCGGTCGAGGAGGGCGCGCTGGTGACCGAGGTCTTCGATCAGCACGTTGCTGCGCTGGCCGGGAGCTTGCCGCCGCAGGTGCTTTCGACGGACCGGCACACTGTGAAGCCATGGTTCCAGGGCAAGATCCCCTTCAGCTTCAATCTGCCAGAAGGGCTGCCGAAAGATGTGACGCTCGAAGGGGCCAACCTGACCTATCTGAACGACCAGCCGGTGGCTCAACTGCTCTACAGCATTGGGCGGCACCGGGTGTCGGTGTTCATGCGGGAGAAGCCGCCGGCCGCGGCGGTCCGCTCGTTTGAGGCGGACCATGCGGGGTTCCATGTGATGGTGTTCAGCAGCGGCGATCTGGAGATGGCGGCGGTGAGCGACGTCGATCCGGCTCGCCTCGCGGAGCTGGTCAACCTGATCCGGAAGGCCCAAACGGGGGATGCGACGCCTCGGACTGGATCGTAGCTGGCGAGGCTGAAAGCGGTCCGAAAAAAGGTCCAATAATCGGGGGGTATGGGGCAAGTTGTTGATTCTGCTTGGTTCCTCCTGATCGTTATCGATCGGTAACCGTCGATTGATCGATCAACTTCTGCGGGGTCCGGCGGCGGGCTGGCGGATTCCGTTTGGAGGGCTTGTGAGCTGCGGTTTGAGGCATGGAAAAGACAAAAGGCTCTGTTCGCGTGAGCCGGACAGAGCCTTCCCTGTTTCTGAGGGCAGGGATTTGTGGGGAGTAGGGCAAGGGGAATCGGGTGGGGAGGGGTACGAAGACGGAGCCTGGGGTCCCGGATGCAGAATCCCTGCGGGGAGCTCGAACCGTTCAGACCTGGTCCCAGCCGCCGGAACGCAAACCCATGCTCGTCGTGGCTCAATAACCTGCCTCGACGATTATGCACTTGACACAGAAAAGTCAAAAGCGGTGAAACAAGGGCCGGGACAGGAGCGCAACAAGCGTAGGATGAGGGCACCAACCAAGAAATCTGGCCCCAGCGAAGCCTCAAGGTCTACCTTCGTTCACCCACGAAATGCTGCGCGACGAGTTGCGCGTTCAGATCATTTTCAACCTGCGTGAGATGCGGCAAATCAGCGATTGTTTCTATTATTGACTGCTCCCTGACCGAATGGGAGTTCTCGCATCGCTGTAGCGAGACCACTGCGCCCACAAGCTTAATTGTCCTAAAAACTCCGTGAAAGAGCCGCTTAATCGTGGCGTTTATTGACGCTGGAACCTTGCAGTGAGGTGGCTTTAGTCTGGTTTTATCCGCTATATGGCTTCGGATAGCGAAAAACCAGACGCGCCCCTCACCCCCGACCAGAAGGCCGCGTTCGAGCATGCTCTAAAAGTTCTTGAGCAGTCCCGCAAGACCATGGCTGAAACTCAGAAATTGATGGAGAGGTCGAAAAAGCTGATCGAGGAAAAGAGCTAGGGAGAAAAAGGCCCGCCACACCTCCCGAGGTGCAGCGGGCTCGGTTCTGCATGATTCAGGGGTGCGGGGGCCCAGAACCATATCGAACTTCTCGTTGCGGCGTTTCTGGTTCCGTGCTGCGCCGCTGCGCCGCTTACTCTTGCCGCCGATGTACGTTTCGTCAATTTCCACCGTGCCGTGAAGCAGGGAGGCAGTCTCTACCATCGCCTTGCGGATGCGGTGGGCTCTGCCTCAATCGCCTGCCTCGAAAAATCCGTAGCCTGGACTATTCTTAGTCTCCCCAAAAAATATTTTGCGTAGAGTCAGTTCTCCTGTCGATTCGGTCCCAATCCGTTCGACGTATCAGCAGAGAGGGCAGTACGAAAGCGGGGAACTACGATCCAACTGCGCTCTCCAACTGAATTCACCGGTTCAACAACAAAAAGCTAAACTCGAAAACGATCCACCCAAACCTCGCTCAACCTTCAAGGAGAACACCATGCGTTACATGATGATCATGTATCCGAAGGACTACCAAACCGCAAAACCTGGCTGGGCACCCGACCTCGAAGGCATGGGGGTCATGGGAAAGTACAACGAGGAACTAGGGAAAGCCGGCGTGCTGGTCGCGCTCGACGGGCTGACCCCGCCCGCGACGATGAGCGCGCGCGTCACCTTCGAGAACGGAAAATCGAAAATTACCGACGGCCCGTTTACCGAAGCGAAGGAAGTGGTGGGCGGCTACTGGATCATCGATGTGAAGTCGCGCGAAGAGGCGCTCGAATGGGCGTCGCGCATCCCCGGACGGGATAACGAAATGGTGGAAGTTCGCCGGATGTTTGATCTCACCGACTTCGATCCCGAGGTCCAAAAGGAGATCGTGAAGAAGTTCGGCGACGGCAGCGCTGAGGCGGGCCAGCAATAGCATTGTCAATTGCTGCAATGCCCCTGCGAATACGTGGCGATGCATGTCGATTCGTGTCGACTCGGTCATGCCCCGTTCGACGTATCAGCAGAGAGCCAGTACGAAAGCAGGCCAACACTAACCCAAAGGAGATTTCACAATGCGCGTCATGGTCATCCTCAAAACAACCCCAGAGATAGAAAAAGAGAATCCCGTCCCCGATCCGAAACTTATGGACGAGATGGGCAAGTTTAACGAAGAGCTCATCAAGGCCGGCATTGTGCTCGCCATGGACGGCCTCCGGCCCAGCTCTAACGGCGCACGCGTCAAATTTTCCGGCAATTCTCGCACCGTCATCGATGGCCCCTTCACAGAGGCCAAGGAGCTGATCGCTGGCTTCTGGATCTGGCAGGTCAAGTCCCTCGAAGAGGCCATTGAGTGGGTCAAGCGCGTTCCCGCCGACGACACCGAAATCGAGATTCGCCAGATCGGGGAGATGGAAGACTTCGCACCGGTCCTCTCTGAAGAAGAGATCGAGTACAAAAAAGCGAAACGGGCAGAGCTGCCGAATCAGACCGTCAACCAATAGCCGCACTTGCATCCATGGATCGAAAGCTGGTGTGATCGGTAGCAGTGTCCGCTACCGATCTACACCGCACCATCGAAGCCGTCTGGCACATCGAGTCCGCGCGCGTCATCGCCGGACTCACGCGGCTCACGCGCGACGTGGGCCTCGCCGAAGACCTCGCGCAGGAAGCTTTGCTCGCTGCGCTGGAACAGTGGCCGCAATCTGGCGTCCCCGATAATCCCGCGGCATGGCTCACGGCAACCGCCAAACGCCGCGCCATCGATCTCTTCCGCCGCAACGCCGTCGCCGCGCGCAAACACGAAGAACTGGGACGCGATCTCGCCACACTCGAGCAAACCGTGCCTGACCTCACCTCCACACTCGATGACCCCATCGGAGACGACCTCCTCCGCCTGGTCTTCATCTCCTGTCACCCCGTCCTCTCCACGGAGTCTCGCACCGCCCTCACGCTTCGACTGCTCGGCGGGCTTACGACCCCTGAGATCGCCCGCGCGTTCCTCGCTCCGGAAGCCACCATCGCGCAGCGCATCGTCCGCGCCAAACGCACGCTTGCTGAAAAACGCATCCCGTTCGAAGTCCCTCGCGGCGCCGAGCTTGCCGCGCGGCTATCCTCGGTCCTCGAAGTCATCTACCTCATCTTCAACGAGGGCTACTTCGCCACCGCCGGAGACGACCTGATACGCCCGACGCTCTGCGAAGACGCGCTGCGCCTCGGCCGCATCCTCGCCGAACTCACGCCGCAGGAACCCGAAGTCCACGGCCTGGTCGCGCTCATGGAGATTCAGGCCTCCCGCACGCGCGCCCGCGTCGGCCCTGGCGGCGAACCCATCCTCCTGCTCGATCAAAACCGAGCCCATTGGGACTTCCTGCTCATCCGCAGAGGCCTGGCCGCAATCGACCGCGCTCATACCATCAACAGCACCCGCGGGCCGTACCTTCTTCAGGCCGAAATCGCCGCGTGCCACGCCCGCGCGCGCACGCCATCCGAAACCGACTGGGCCCGCATCGTATCGCTCTATACCGAACTCGTTCACTTAACGCCCTCGCCAGTCATCGAGCTCAATCGCGCCGTCGCCGTCTCGATGGCCAGCGGCCCGCAGGCCGGCCTCGCACTCGTAGACGCGCTCGTTTCCGAACCCTCCCTGGCGCGCTATCATCTTCTGCCCAGCGTCCGCGCCGATCTGCTCTACAAACTGGGCCGCCAAGCGGAAGCCCGCAGGCAATTCGAACTCGCCGCCTCTCTCACGCAAAACACCCGCGAACGGGTGCTGCTGCTGACGCGCGCGGCTTCCTGCAAAACTCCACCTGGATAGTGACAACTAACCAGGTTCATGGAGTGTCAAAAATTGAAACGCAGGGGCAGGCATTTTCCGGTTGCGTTCGGCTGATTTATTCGCTATATAGGAAGATATGACAGAACGAGAGTGGCAGCGGGGGTATCTGGGCGAGTTTGAGTTGATGGTTCTTTTGGCGGTGATCCGGCTGGGGGATGAGGCTTATGGGGTTCCTCTGACGCGGGAGTTGGGGGAGGTGCGGGGGCGCGAGGTGTCCGCTGGGAGCGTCTACGCGGCACTGGAGCGGCTGGAGGCGAAGGGGCTGGTGTCGTCGAATTTGGGAGAGGCGACGCCGGAGCGCGGGGGACGGGCGAAGCGATATTTTCGAGTGACCGAGGACGGGTTAAGCACGGCGCGGGAGACGCGGCGGGTGCTGAATGGACTATGGAAGAAGCTTCCGCCGGTGGGGGGAGATTTGGCATGAGAATGGCTGATTCTGAAATGACCTGGCAAATTGTGCTGGGGTTGTTGCTGCTGGAGAAGCTGTCGCTGGGGGCCTCAAATGAAGCGCTGGCGGGGGATTTGCTGGAGCAGTGCCATCGGGGCCGGAGCACGGCGTGGTTCTGGGGGCAGGTGGCGCGGGCGATCGGCCGGAGCGCGGGGCAGGCTGCCGTGGATGCGGCTCCGGCTACGGTGTTCGCGCTGGGATGGAGCTTGTTGTTTCCGTGGTGGCGTGAGGCGCTGGCGGGGTGGTTACCGCGTGCGGTTCCGGAGCAATGGATGCGGCTGGCGTGGCCTCGGCCTGCGCTGCTGGAAGTGAGTTATGGGGTGGTGCCGACGATCAGCTTTGTGTGGCTGGGGGCGCTGGTGTATCTGGTGGTGCGGCGGGAGCGGCTGGCGGGGCGTTCGCCCATGCGGGTGGTGAGTGGTTTGTCCGCGAGCCTGAATGTGCTGTTGCTGGCGACGGTGGCGCTGCTGCACCACTTTCAAACGCCGGACCTGATGGTGGTGACGGGGGCGCATTTTTATTTTGGATACGCGGTGATGGGAGTCAGCGTGCCGGTAGCGGCGAGCTTGCTGACGGCGCTGCTGGTGGCTGAGGGACGCAGACCGCGGGTGGCGAACGGGCAGCCGGGGGCAAGCGGTATGCGGAGGAAGATGGCGCGGGCAGAACATGGTTTGCGGCGAACTACTCCCGCGCAGGGGCTTTGGTGGCTGGCGGCAAGAACAAAAGCGGGCGCTCTCGCGCTAGTCCACATCTGCCAAACCCGGGCAGACATGGGGCACCAAGACCTTTCCCATGTCCCCAACACCAGGGACATGGGGCACCCGGCGGTGTCTACACGTTAAGGACGGAATCCGAACGGCTGGATTTTGTGGAGAGGATTCACGATGCGGGATGCCGCGGGAATTCGAGAGAAGGATGGAGCGGCTTCGGCCGGTTCGACTCCGCGGCGTGAGGATTTTGGGGCGCTGTGTTTTTTGGTTGTCGCCGGATCGGTGGCGGCGTGTGTGGTGGCGTGGTTGTGGTGCGAGCCTCCGCTTCGACATCGGCTGAGTTGGGCGGGAGTGGCGCTGCGGTGCGCGTGGTTTTTGGCGGTGACGGCGGCGGCGGGCGCTGCGGGAATTTGGGGAGGGTGGCTAGCGCTGGGATCGAAGCCGGCGTTTGCGCGGCGGACCCTTTTTGAACACGCTTTGATGGGATGGATGTTTCTGCCCGGCGCGGCGCTGCTGGCGCGGACGTGGCCGGCGTGGGGATTGCCCGTGATGGCGGTGGGTGCGGCGGCGATGGCGGTGAGTCTGCGCCCGCTGGCTGCTGCGGTCGTGGCGGATGACGAGCCGGAATGGAAGAGCGGAGAGTTTCGGGGTCTTTATGGGACGCGGATTACGGGGTTTCGTCCGCGGCGTGCGCTGGCGATGGCGGGGTGCGTTTGGGGCGCGGTGGGATGTGCGGCGGCGGAGGATTATCTACCTGCGGGCATCCTGCTGGGCGCGGGATTTTTTTTGCTGCTGTGGCACTGGAGTGGGGAAGTCGGGATTGCCGCGATTGACCGGCGGCGGGAAAGTTTTGGGCGCGGAACGGTTGCTGGCGCGGCGTTGGTGCTGCTGCTGGCGCTGCTGCCGTGGCTGGCGCGGCGTGGAGATTCGCCAGGGGGAGCGTTGCGGATGCAAACGGCGCAGGCGGCAGAGCGAGCGGATGCGAGTGCTCGGGTACGGCCGCATTTTTCCAGCGTGATTTTGTGGCCTCCGGCGCAGCGCGTGACGGAACTCTATTTTCCGTCAACGCATGCGCGGTCGGATGCGGACCGGATGACGAAGCCGCTGGAGATCCGATTCGATGGGCCGTATTGGTATTTTGAGCCGCCGGATGATTCGCCGGGAGAGACGGCGCATATTGCGCATGGCCTGCCGACGGATGCACGGGTGAATATGGCGTCGGCGGATGACGGCCCGCTACGGATGGAGGCGGTGGAGCGGCTGGCGAAGCCGATCCGATTGAGTTGCTGTGGGGAACTGGATGTTGCGGTGACGAATGCGGACGCACAGGCGGGTCCGGTTCATTTGGGCGTGATGCTGCGGGATGAATCGTCGCCGGATGAATTTATGCTGCTGGGATTTCAGCCGGTGGCCTCGAGCGAACCGGGATTTTCTGGACGCAGGGGGTTGGGGACGGAGGAGACCGTGCGATTTGAGATCCCGCGAACGGGCCCGCTGCGGCGGTTCAACCAGATCACGGTGATGGTGGTGCCATCGGTGGACGCGTGGCGCGGGACGAAGGTGGCGATTGAGGGATTCACGCTGTTGCCTCGGTAGGAGACGGACGGCGAGTTAGTTAGAAAGCTGGCCGGTGAGATTGAGATCAATCGCAACGTCATTCTCAGCTTTCCAGATCAGGAAGCTCGGGTTTTTGAGACCCCACTGCACATAGGGAACGACGAATCTCGCCTTCGCTGTTGCCCTGCCACCATCGATGTGAATCTGCATCGGAATCGTCAAATCGTGAGGATTGCCGAGCAGGGTGAAGATGCCGCTGACCTGGATGGTGGAGTCGCCGGAAGGCGCGATTTTTCCGGTGTAGGATTTGGGCGCAAAGGAGACGGTCGCGAACTGGTCGACCTTGAGAACGTCCTTATTCATCTTTTTATCGCGGCTGTCGTTGCCGGTCTTACCGCTGGCGGCCAGTACGACGACCGAACCGGATATCGCGGAAGAGCTGCGGTCAAAGTCAATCGATCCGGATTGAATGTGAAACGTGCCGTTGACCACCTCATGGGTCGTATTGAGCGTCATTCTGATTTCACTGGCATCGGGGCTGACGGTAAAGGTCTGATGCTGCGAGCCCACATCTGCCAGAACCGGGCAGATATGGGGCACCCCACCGAGCAGGAGGGCGAGGACTAGAGGCGCGAGGACAGGGACGGCGAGGGATTTCATCTCAAACTCTCCTGGACGGGTTTCAGACGGCGGCTGTCTGGGGAGCGAAAGCGCCGTGCTGGGCGACGCGTGTCAGCCTTGCGGTTACGCGCATCACGCCCGGCCAGACCCTCAGGCAAAACGGCAACAAGGCGCGCGCGACTGAGTTGTTCAAGCCATCGGCGGCGAGTTCGGCAAGGCGCATTTGGGCCACCAGTCCGGAACGAAGATTTGCCTGAAAGAGCGGGGCCGGCACTGCCGCAAGAAAGGCAGCGGCGGCGCAGCGGGCCGTGTGGAGCGCGATGGATATACCGTCGCCCGTGAACGAGGGGATGACAGCAGCCTGATCGCCGATGCAGTAGAGCCCCTCCTCTGATGTGCGGCGAATGTAGCCATAGGGGATATGGGTGATGGCGATGGGCCTGGCAAGCAGCGCCTGGGCACCGGCCAGCCTCATGGCGAGGTGAGGACAGTCCCGCTGCATCCTCGCGAGGAAGCTCTCCCAGTGATTGCCGGTGCGCGGCAGATACCGGCGTTGCACCACGCAACAGAGGTTGGCGATGCCGTCTTCCACTGGCTGGATACCACCGTAGCCTCCGGGATACAGCATGAGCTCAGAGGCGCCGGCCAACTCAGCGGCCTGCGCGGGAGCGAGGCGGTAATACATTTTGAAGGCGATCCACTGCTCCGGATCACTGGGGCGGGCGTGGCCGCGGAGATCGTGTTTACCGGTGGCGAGAAAGGCGGTGGAGGCTTCGCGGGTGGTGCCGTCATCGAGAGTAGCAGCCCAAGTTCCGGCTGTGGTACGGCTGAGCGACTGCACGCTGCGACCCTGCTCGACGCGGACTCCCGCGGAGATGGCCCTTGCGATGAGGGCTGTATCCAGCGCCTTGCGCGTGAGCGAAGCTGCGGGAAATGGCAAAGGAGCCTCGGCGGCGCGCCGGGCGGCGGCGAGGCGAACGTAGCCTATGGGCACGGCGCCCAGGGAGGCGACATCGATGCCGAGCGCATGCAGATCCTGAAGGGCCTCGCCGCTCAGGAACTCTCCGCAGACTTTATGGCGCGGAGTGGGCTCGCGTTCAATCAAGGTGACGCCGCACCCTTTGCGGGCGAGTTCGATGGAAACGGCGCAGCCTGCGACTCCAGCACCGAGGATTAGAACTTCATTCTGCAAACCATGGCTCCTTATTCATCAAAAGTCCCACCGATTTTCAACCGGATTCCCCATCTCTAGTAGACGCCTGAAGGTGTGTTTAGCGCGTCATTCTGTACGAATCGTCATTTGGAAGTTGGCCAGAAGCTGTCTGCAACTTCCGCGCCGACGATCAGGCATGGCGCGTGGTGAGCTCGTGCCAGTTGAGGGCGATATCCACAATGAGCAGCGAGGCAAGCGTGAAGGCGATGACGCCAACGGCGGAGAGGACGTCGCCGAGGTGGGCCCAGTAACGCGGCCAGAGGTTGAGCACACGGCTGGAGACGAAGGTAAAGGTGACCGCGTAGGAGCGGGCCATCCACTGGCGGTGGGCAGTGATTTGGCGGTTGCGCGCGGCTAGGAAAGCGGCGGTGGTACAGACCATCCACGCAGTGGCCTGCATGGAGGTTCCGG
>DATHQV010000030.1:0-3317 GCA_035482355.1 Acidobacteriaceae bacterium
TCAGTCCCTGAATATCGCACCACGACACGCCCGTTGCCCTCCAGTTCTCGCTCGGCGGCATCAATCGCCCGCTGTATTTCGGGCACCTGCGAAAACGGAATCTTCTCCCGCACTCGCACATTCTGGATCTTCTGCGGAAACACTTTCAGATCGCTCACCAACTCCGCGAGCGTCTTCCCAGAACGGACGATCACATCCATCACCCGTAAGGCGGTCAGCAAACCGTCGCCAGTCGTCGCGTCGCCATCGCGAAAGATGATGTGCCCCGACTGTTCTCCGCCCAGAGTCGCCCCGGTCTTCAGCATCTCCTCAAGGACATACTTGTCACCCACGTTAGCCCGCAACATGCGTATACCTGATTTCTTCAGCGCGATCTCTACTCCCATATTCGACATCGTCGTCGCCACTACAGTCGATCCAGTCAACTTCCTTCGGGCCTGCAGATCGCGCGCCGTCAGCAGCAGCACACCATCTCCATTCACCACTCGGCCCGCGCCATCGCAAAAGAGAGCGCGATCGGCATCGCCGTCAAACGTCACGCCCAGATCGAACTTTCCCGCCGACTCGGCGACGGCCTTTCCGATGGTCTCGGGATGCAGGGCTCCACATCCTTCATTAATGTTTTTTCCGTCCGGCATCACACAGGTGAATGTGGTCTGCACTCGCAAGCTGCGAAACAATTCGGGAGCCTCCGCCGTCGCTGCGCCATTGGCGCAATCCACCAGCACCCGCAACCCGCTCAAGTCCGACGACACGCTGTCAGCCAGCGACTCGATGTATGCCCTTCGCAGTGCCGACTCTCCCGGCAAAGATGGCCCGGCAACCTTCAGCGCGGTATCGTCCATCACTCCGGGCTTCCCCAGCAGTGCGAAAATTTCTTTTTCGATCGCCAGTTCCCGTGCATCGGTAAGCTTGAATCCATCTCCAGAAAAAACTTTGATCCCGTTATCCGTCCACGGATTATGCGAGGCCGAAATCACCACTCCCGCGGCGAACCCGCGCGACCGCGCCAGGTAAGCTACTCCCGGCGTCGTGATCACGCCCGCACTGTGCACGTCCACCCCCACCGACGCCAGTCCCGCCGCTACGCGGTCTGCGATCCAACCGCTTGATTCGCGCGTGTCCTGCCCCATCACCGCCTGTGCCTTCCGAGTGCCGCGGATCAAGTCATGTCCCAGCGCGCGCCCGATCAGATACGTGCTCTCCGAGGTCAGCGGAAATTCGCCGGCTACGCCTCGTATCCCGTCGGTGCCAAATAATTGCCTGGTCTGATCACTCATAAATTTTGCGGGTTCATCAGGAGCGCTGGATGTCGAAATCAAGAGTTACACTTCGTACCAGCGTACGCCTTCAGGCGCTGCAATCCTAAAGCGAGATCAATGCCCGCTCGCTGCCGGCGCACTCATCTCCATGGTCACGGTCACTCGCACCGGCACCACCTGCACTACCGTTAAATCCCGCTGCACATGAATCTGCTGCGCAGTCAGGTTAAAAGTGCGCTCGCCCGGGTTGGCATCTTTGAGCTCGAGATCGGCGTGGATGTCCGTCGAGCGCAGCTCTCTGATCATTTGCTCCGGCCCGCGCACGCGAACCTGCGCCTCGGGAATGTTCACCGAGCTGATCTCCAGTTGCGGCGGAACGTGCCGAAACTCGATGGGCACTCGCAACGTTATTTCCGCCGGCTCCTGATCCGGCGAAATCGCAAGCCACAGCCCGGTTGCGAGCACGAGCGACAGAATCTTCAGCCAGAAGTTATGCAGTATCCAGCGCCGTAAAAAGTTCATCATAGCGGACGCTCCGAGTCTGTGTCGTCGCTCATCTGCGCGCCCGCGCGCAGCGGCGACTCCTCCCCGGCATCCGAATCGTCACTCTGCGGACCCACCGTCGGCAGCGCTACCGGCGCCATGTATCGCCGCAGTTCACTGCCCAACCGCTCGCGCAATTGTTCCACGGTCAGATCGCGGTCGATCTTTCCCCCCACCGCAACACTGATCGCGCCCGATTCTTCTGACACAATCACAGCGATCGCGTCCGTCTCCTCGGTTATGCCGATGCCCGCGCGGTGGCGTGTCCCCATCTGCGTCGACAGCACGGGATTCATCGACAGCGGCAGAAAACACGCTGCCGCCGCCAGCCTGTCTTTCTGGATGATGACCGCTCCATCGTGCAGCGGCGCGCTCGGCCGGAAAATTGTGGCCAGCAGATCGTAGGAGAGCCGCGCATCCATGGCAACGCCGCTCTCCACATAAGTCCGCAATCCAATCTCGCGCTCAATCACAATCAATGCACCCGTCTGATGCTGCGAAAACAGATTCGCCGCCAGCACTATGTCGTCGTAGGAATCGCCCTCCGCTGGCGAGCCGCGCAAGAAGCTGACCCGCCGCCCCACATCCGACAACACATGCCGGATCTCCGACTGAAACACGACGATCAAAGCGAATACCACATAAGGCAGCAGATGACTCACCAGCCAGTTCAACGTAACCAGCTCTCCAATCCGGGCAAGGTAGAACGCCGCCGCGACCGCCGCCAATCCGGCCAGCATCGGCGCCGCGCGCGTGCCGCGGATCATCACCAGCACTTCGTAGATGATCAACGCCACCAACAGAATGTCGAGCACCGTAAACGACACTCTCAACCAGGGCGCCATCAGTTGCGTCACCGGATCACTCCGCAGAAAAATCTCAAACGCCGGACCTCCAACATTCTAATGCCGCAGGGAAGCAAAATAGTTACGTCCCATCCTGAGCGGAGCGAAGGACCCCATAGCCGCCGACACCACCCCGACCAAGGCGCTTCCGTCAATGCTTCGGGTTGCGGCCGCCTGGGTTTCCATCTCCGATCGCCTTCACTACCGCCCGAATCTCTCCCCGCGCCACCCGCGCCGAAATGTCCTCCCCCGCCTTCACTTGCGCCGAGTCCTTTACTAATTGTCCCCCGCCATCAAACACCAGAGCATACCCTCGCTCCAGAATCGCCAGTGGAGAAAGCGTCTCCAGCGCCCTCCCGAAGCGCTCAATGAGGACCTTATTCTGTAAAAGCTGATTCCGCATCGCGGCCCCCAAAGCCGCAGTGCCCGCCTCGAGCTCTCCTCGAATCCCAGACAGCACCCGGCGCAGATCGTAATGCCGCACCGCTGCCGCCAGGCTTTCCCAGCGACGCCGCGTCAATTCCAGCGCCGCTCGCTCCCCGCGTTCCAACCGGTAAGTCAGGTCATCCAGCTTCTGCTGCCGCTGCCGGATCGAATCCATCATGCGCGCAAACGCCCCATCCTGCGCCCGCTCCATCAGCGCGTGCCGCGCTTCCAGCAGTTGCCG
>DATHQV010000031.1:0-27718 GCA_035482355.1 Acidobacteriaceae bacterium
TTGGAAGGTTCGGCTTGCCATTTTGGATGGAGATAAAGTCCGCACATTCAGTTCAAGTGATGGTGCACCCGTGGGTAATATCACTGCAATCTCCGGGCGCGGGCCCGGTGTTTGGATCGGGAGTGAATTCGGGCTCGATCACTTCGACGGCCGCCGATTCCACGCCATCCACGCTGTGGATGATGACTGGCTTCTCGGAATCTCCGGAATCGTGGAAAGAGCCAAGGGTGATTTGTGGCTGAATGGGGTTTCTGGAATCTTTCACATCAGTCAGTCCGAGGTCGCCGAGGCTCTCAGGGATCCATCCTATCGCGTTCAAGGAGAGCACTTCGGAGGCCGCGAGGGACTGCCGGGGATTGCGACCCAGATGCGGCCCATACCGACGGCAATTGAAGGGACTGATGGACGACTGTGGTTTTCTGAGACATCCGGCGTGGTCTGGCTGGATCCAAATCACGCCCAGGACCACGCCATTGTCCCTCCCATAGCTATTCAATCGGTGTCCGCAGACGATAAGACTTATAAGGCGGACTTACCACTAACCTTTCCCGCGCACACTTCAATCGTGGAGATCAGCTACTCGGCAATCAGTCTGTCCGATCCGGATGCAGTCCGCTCACGGGTCCGCTTGCACACAACAGAAACCGATTGGGACGAAGTCACGACATCCGGTCCCGTTGTCTATCGCAACCTCTCGCCCGGCCACTATCATTTCAGCGTTGAAGCGTCCGATACCGACGGCGTGTGGTCCGGCAAGGTTGCCAATTTGGATTTCACCATCCTCCCGGCGTGGTACCAAACAAACTGGTTCTACATTCTTTGCGCATTAGCCTTCCTGGCATTGCTCTGGGTTGTTTACCAACTGCGACTTCGTCAGGTCAAGCTGCAGTTCGCGACTGGGTTAGAGGAGCGGGTCAACGAACGCACCCGCATTGCTCGAGAATTACACGATACTCTGCTGCAATCTTTTCAGGGAGCCGTATTTCAATTTCAGACGGCTCGCAGACTCCTGCTCCGCAATGCGGACAACGCGATGCAGGTCATCGACGAGGCCATTCATGCGGCGGAGGAAGGCATTGCTGAAGGGCGTACTGCCATTCACGATCTGCGTCCGGAACAGGCCGCGCAGCGCGAACTGTCGGAATTGCTGAAGGCGGCAGCACATGAATCGGCGAGTGCTCAGAAGCTCGATGGCCCTCGTCCACGCTTCAGTGTGATCGTGGAGGGCAAGCAACAGGCTTTGCCTCCCATTGTCCAGGACGAGGTCTACCGGATCGCGCGGGAGGTAATTCGCAATGCTTTCGCACACGCGGCTGCCAGCCGCATCGAATTGGAGATCCGTTACGATCCGGATCAGCTGCGCGTGCGCATCCGCGATGACGGCAAGGGCATTAACCCGAAAATCCTTCAGGACGGCGGACAGCCCGGACATTTCGGCATCCCTGGCATGCGCGAACGGGCACAGCGCATGGGGGCCCACCTGGATTTCTGGAGCGAAATGGGTTCGGGCACCGAGGTGGAGTTCACGGTTCCCGCTTCCCTGGCCTATCAAAAGCGGCGTGATAGTCATCGATTCCAGATCTTCCGCAAGGCCGGCAGCGATGAGGAACGTCCCGGGCATTGATTCGAATTCTTTCCGGGAGCCCGAAGACTCAATCTCAAATGAACCGAGGCCACCTTGAGGACAGAGGGTGCGCCGCGCCGGAAGGAATGAGTCTCTGGAACTCGCATTTTTGCCGAAACGTCCCACGATTCCCCGGCATCAGAGGGGCGTAGCTCTTCGCTGAGCAGGGGTCATCCATGACCAGACAAAAAGCATGCCTTCTCTGGATGGGTTTATGCGCATTCTCCGTGGCGCACGCGCAGAGCCCGCAACAAATCATCCAGCAGGTCGTCACCGCCCAACACGACGCTGACGAAAATGACCACTCCCAGTGGCTATACCTGGAAAAGATCCGCAAGCCGAAAGAGCAGGTTCTCCAGCGAGTAGCGAGCACGCAGCAAGGGGAAATTCAGCTCGTCCTCGAGAGAAACGGTGAAAAGCTCTCCGTATCGCAACAGAGTGATCTCATTCGAGACTTTCTCCATGACCCCAGGGCCCAGAAGAAACAGGTCTCGGAGATCAACCATGACATTAAGCAGCTCGATGATCTGCTCCAACTTCTGCCCCACGGCTTTGTCTGGACGCAAACTGGTGCAACCGCAACGACCACTTCTCTGCACTTCAAACCGAATCCTCACTTCCACCCGCCAACGCGTGAGGCGCGCGTCTTCAGTAGCATGGAAGGAGACGCCATTATCGATAACCAGCAACATCGCATTCGCAGCATGAGTGGCCACCTGATGCACGAGGTCAGGTTCGGCGGAGGCATCCTCGGCAAACTGAAGGAAGGCGGTTCCTTTTCTCTCCAGCAGGAGCAGGTCGGCCCTTCTCTGTGGCAGTTGACAGCATTCGATGTACACCTGGAAGGCGACGCCCTTCTCTTCAAGAGCATCTCGCTCCTGCAGGACGACGAACGCTCGGACTTCAGGCCTGAACCTTCAACGATTACCCTTGACCAGGCGGCCACCGAAGTCATGAGTCAGACGGAGACCGCGCAATTTTGACGGAGGCAGGCATTCTGCTGATCAGTACCGAGAAGCAGGTTGGCTATGGTAACGAGTACATGCAGGAGCTTCCTGAAAGCGTCAAGCTGATGGTCGGTTCGGTCTGTTCCATGCTGACGAAGAAGGGGAATTTGAAGCTGGGCTCCGGCAATTTGCTACCAATTGCTACCAAACAGGTTCGGGAGGCCGCTGCAAGTGATTGAAAAGATGGTAGGCACGAGGAGACTCGAACTCCTGACCTCTACCGTGTCAAGGTAGCGCTCTAACCAACTGAGCTACGCGCCTACGGGGCGGGCCTGCCCCTTCATCATATCAGGACATGCGGGGCGGTTTCCTCATGGATGGGGCGGGGGCGGGGATGGCTCCGGAACGCGCCGCTAACGAATCCTGCACATTTTCGCGGGGCTGCATTACTATGAAAGCTTCGTGAATCCGCCTATCCAGTCCCGAGCCCGAGCGACACGCGCACCCCGATGAACGAACTACGGGCGACCCCCAATTTGTTGACGTTCCTGCGGCTCTGTATCGCGCCGTTTCTGGTGCTCGCAGTGTTGGACGGACACTTTGAGACGGCGTTCTGGCTTTTCGTCGTGGCGGGTATTACGGATGCGCTGGATGGCTTGCTTGCGCGACTGCTGCACCAGCGCACCATGCTGGGACAGTATCTGGACCCGGTAGTGGACAAGCTGCTGCTGAGCACGCTGTTTCTGGTGCTGCATCATCAGGGCCTGATCTCGCTGCGCGTGACGGTGCTTGTGTTCGCACGGGACCTGGGGATTCTGGTAGTGGCGGCGGTACTGTTCGCCACCACGTCGATTCGCAATTTCAAACCGAATGTGTTTGGGAAGGCGAATACGGTTGCACAAATCGTGGCGGTGGCAGCAGTGATCCTGAGCCAGTCGTGGCATCCGGCGTGGCTGGTGCTGCTGCGCACGTGGTCGCTGGATGCGACGATCGCGCTGACGCTGCTGTCGGGCTTCCTCTACGCCTGGCGCGTGGTGCGGCAGATTGGCTCGCCGGGCGTGGCGGGCAACGCCTAAATCATGTTGTGGGGACGGGCTTCTGGTCGGAGCAGCCGAGCTCTTTGCTCTGCGCGGCAATGTCAGCACCAGACGCGACGGCTTGCCCTATGAGCGATTGGCGCAGGCGTGTGAGCTGAGGAAAATCGTAGTGCGTACACAGATTGATTTCCCACACGTCCCCGGTGCCGCGGCTGACGGCATAGCGACGCAGCGTTTCGTCGGGACCGGGCGTGGTGCTTTCGCGAATAATGCTGTAGCTGACGAAGCCGTGGATGAACACGTGACCAAGGTCCATGCTGTTCAACTCGATGTGCGTGTCGCTGAGGTCGATGTGGTCGTGACGCAATACGAGGAGCACCAGCTGCCGGGCCTGGCGCGTGGTGAGCCGGTGCTGCGCGGGGGCTGGCGCCTGCGCGGAGGCCGGTGCTGCGGACTGCGCGATTGCGGGACTGATGGCGGCACCGGCAAGCAGGAGGCCCGTAGTGAAGAGACAACGCATAGCAACAGTGTGAGGGGTTGCGGCGGAATTCGGCAAACTGATTCGGGAAACCATGGCCGATCCACAGTCGAGCTGTGCGCGCGTATTTAGAATGGGCGGATGACCAACAAACTCGCCTTCAGCGAAAACGCTCTGCGTTTTCTTCGCGGGCTGAAGCGCAACAATCGGCGGGAGTGGTTCGAAGAGCGGCGCTCGATCTACGAGCAGGAGCTGAAGGCGCCGATGCTGGCGCTGATCGAGCGGCTCACCGAAGGAATGATGGAGTACGCGCCGGGGCATGTGCGTCCAGCGTCGAAATGTCTGTTCCGGATTTACCGCGACACTCGCTTCTCCGCGAATAAGGCGCCGTACAAGACGCATCTTGGCGCATGGTGGTCGCGCAGCGGGCTTGAGAAGACGTCAGGCGGGGGCTATTACATGCATGTGGGCGCGGACGAATTTGTGATCGCGGCGGGCGCGTATATGCCGGAAAAGGAGCAAACGCTGGCCATCCGGCGTCATTTCCTTGAGCACTATGAGGAGTGGCAAGGAATCATCGAGGATCGGAAACTGCTGCGGTCGTTCGCGGTGCACGATCCGATGGCTCTGGCGCGGCCGCCGAAGGGGTTTTGCGCGGAGCATCCGGCGATCGAGTGGATCAAGTGGAGGCAGTGGGGGGTGACCGCGCATTTGCCGGCAGTGGAGGCTTTGAAGCCCAACATCGTTGCGGAGATCGAAAAGCGTTTCCGGCTGGCGACGCCGCTGGTGAACTTTCTCAATGCACCGCTGATTCAGGCGGAGCGGCCGAGGCGCGTATTGATTAGCGCATTACCTCGCAAGTGAGCGGCTTTACGTGCAGACGAGAACGGGACTACACTCCAACGCGAGCAGCGGAGCTAAACGAAAGGCGCTTCAAACGCGCTGTGGACGCGGGTTTTGCGGTGTTGCGCGGGCTGCGAATCCCGAAAAAACGGCTATTTCGGCTGTTTTCCAGAGGAAAACCAGGAAAAACCGCAAAAATCCTGTGGAAACGCGGGTTTTGCCATTGACAAACGCTTTTGAAAGCCGCAAGGTTAACGGCGGCAGGTTCTTCCGGACCCGCGTCAATACTGGCTTTCGGGCATAATGACGCGACACGAAACACCGGAGGTTCCGACGCAGGAACGCCTTCGGGCGACCTGAAAAACGGCAACACACAAGGAGGAAGTCTCGATGGCAACAACAATGACGAAAACCGCGCTGGTGCGGCAACTGGCGGAGAAACTGGAAATCACGAACAAGCAGTCGGCGGCGTTTCTGGACCTGCTCGCGGAAACCGCGATCAAGGAGACGAAGAAGAACGGCGTGTTCGTAATCCCCGGCCTCGGCCGTCTGGTGAAGGCAGAGCGCAAAGCCCGCATGGGCCGTAATCCGCAGACCGGCGAACAGATCAAGATCAAGGCCAAGACTGTGGTGAAATTCCGCGTCGCGAAGTCCGCGAAGGACTCGATCGCGCCGCCGAAGAAGTAGTTTCGGGATCAGGGCAAACGAGGGGAAGCGGACTGCGGTCCGCTTCCCTTTTGTCTTTTGCGGCGCGCGAGCGCAGGGACTGTGCGCCGGCTTCTCTCCAGTACCATTGTTCTGTGTCCCTTCTCCGGATCGAGAATTTAAATATTCGCTTTGGGTCGACGCACGCGGTGCGTGGGCTTTCATTGGCGATCGGCGAAGGCGAATCGGTGGGGCTGGTGGGTGAATCGGGCTCCGGGAAATCCGTCACGGCGCTGGCGATTCCAGGGCTGCTGGATGCGGCCGCCACGGTGGACGGGCGGATTGAGTTCGACGGACGCGAACTGTTGACCCTGGCTCCCGAAGCGTTGCGGCGGTTGCGGGGACGTGAGATCGCGATGATCTTTCAGGAGCCGATGACGGCGCTGAATCCAGTGATGCCGGTGGGTGAGCAGATTGCGGAAGCGCTGCGCGTGCACCAGCCGGGACTGGGGCGTCGTGCGGTGCGGGAGCGAGTGCTGGAGGCGATGCGGGAAGTGGCCCTGCCCGATTCTCCAAAACGCTACCGCGATTATCCGCACCAGTTTTCCGGCGGACAGCGGCAACGCATTCTGATTGCGATCGCCATCGTGAACCGGCCGCGGCTGCTGATTGCCGATGAGCCGACGACGGCGCTGGACGTAACTGTGCAGGCACAGATTCTGGAGTTGCTGGCCGACCTGCGGCAGCGGTTTGGGCTGGCGATGCTGTTCATCTCGCACGATCTGGCGGTGGTGGCGCAGGTGGCGGACCGCGTAGCGGTGATGCGCCATGGACTGCTGCTGGAGGCGGCGCCGACGGAGGCGCTGTTCCGCCAACCGCTGCATGCTTACACGCGCAGTTTGCTGGGCGCGGTGCCGACTATGCGGACGGACCTGACGAAGCCGCTGGCGGTGCTCAGCGGCCCAGCGGACGGGCATGGAGGCGGCGTGGCGGAGGGTCCGTTTGACGCGGCCGACCCGGTACCATTGCGGGAACTGGCTCCCGGACACTGGGCGCGCGTGGAGAAGTAGACTTTCGGGTCATTGGCTCCATCCAACGTTCATGTAGAGTGATAAACGGTTCTCTTCTTTACAACTGATTCATGCGCGCACTCCTTCTTTCCGATATCCATGCCAACCTCGAGGCCCTGGAAGCCGTCCTGGCCGCGGCTGCCCCGTACGACGTGGTGTGGAATCTGGGCGACGTGGTGGGCTACGGAGCCAATCCCAACGAGGTGATTGACGCGGCGCGGAAGCTGGGCAGCGTGTTTGTGCGCGGCAACCACGATCGGGCGTGTTGCGGGCTGGGTGGTATCGAGGAGTTCAACCCGATTGCGCAGCGTGCGGCGCGATGGACGGAATGCGTGCTGACCGGCGAGCATCGCGACTGGTTGCGGCAACTGGCCGTGGGCCCGGTGATGCCGGACGGACCCCAGGTGAGTTGCGTGCACGGGTCGCCCATTGACGAGGACGAATACATTGTGACGGTGCGGGACGCCTGGCCTTCTCTCCACGAGTCGGGGACGCGGCTGACATTCTTTGGGCATACGCACATCCAGGGCGGGTTCGCCACGAACGGCGATGAGTGGTTCCGCCTGGTGCCGCGCTACAGCACCAGCAACGAGGCTGAGGAGTTCGTGCTGCCTTTGCGGGAGGGCGCGCGGTACCTGCTGAACCCCGGATCGGTAGGGCAGCCTCGGGATGGAGACTGGCGCGCCGCTTATGCCATCTACGACGACGCGCAAATGATGCTGACCTGGTATCGAGTTCCCTACGACTTGCGGGAAGCGCAGGATCGGATCGTGCAGGCGGGCTTGCCGGACCGGCTGGCGTCGCGGCTGCGGGATGGACGGTAAAGGCAGGGGGTAGGGTGTAGCGGACGGCCTCATCCTGGAGCGACGTTTGGCTTAGCCGGCTTCGGGGCAGAAAAACGCCCGCTGGTTAGCCCAGCGGGTCTGAGGATACTTCGGAATGATTCCAGGATAGCCGGGGAAGCCCTGAGAGCAAAGGCTATCTTTCGATGGGTGCCCTGCTGAGCGACTCGGGCGAACCGGAAAACCCTGTGCAAGCGAATGCAATGGAAACGCCTCGCCGGAGCGAGGCGTTTTGATGTGTCATCCCATATTCCGGGAACTCAGGGGGGATTTACCAGCGCAGGAGCTTCTCGATGGCGGCATTCGCCCTACGAAGCAGAGACTGCTTTGTGGGCTTGGGCGGCACAATCTCTTTCCACCGGGCGGTCTCTTCGCTGACGAGATCCCTGATACGTTCCGGGGTGGGGGGAATGGCTTGTCCGTCGACCAGTCGATCATTGGTGGCCACTTCGCAATCCTCCGACAACCTGCGTTTGCGGAACGGGGGTAACCGTTCGCTAACGGGTCTATCTTAGTCGCAAATCTCAGGGTTTGGCGAGAAATCAAGCGGAGGGGTTCCCGGAGCGGCGGGAAATGAAGTTTTCAGTGCCATGCCCCAGCCCGCCTGAGGGTGCGGGGATGCGACTATACTGGCCCATTGCAGCCTCGTAGTGGGAGGAATGGATGCTGGTTTCACGTCGTAAATTCCTGGGGGGCCTAGCCGCGGCTGGCGCCCTGTCGGCTGTTCCCTTCCCGTCAGAAGCCAATGTCAAGCGGACGAATTCAGCGCAGAGCAGTGCAAATGCCGGGCAAAACGGATCGAATGCGGTTCCGGCGACCTGTCCGTTCCGGCTGTCGGTCATTAACGATGAGATTTCCCAGGACTTCGATCACGCGTGCTCGGTAGCGGCCAACGATTTTGGGCTGCACTGGATTGAGCTGCGCGGGATGTGGAACAAGAACATCACCGGCCTGAACGCGCAGGAGATCGCGGAATCGCGGCGGATCCTGAAGAAGTACGGGCTGCGGGTGACGGACATCGCGAGCCCGCTGTTCAAGGTGGACTGGCCGGGCGCGCCGCGCAAGGATGGCCTGAAGCAGGACCAATTCAATGCCCACGACGACTTCTCCCAGCAGGACGCGCTGCTGGACCATTGCATAGATCTGACAAAGCAGTTTGAGACGGACCGGGTGCGCTGCTTCGACTACTGGCGGCTGACGGATGTGACTCCGTATCGAGCAGCGATCAACGAGAAACTGCAGCAGGCGGCGGAGCGGTGCGCAAAGAGCAACGTGATTCTACTGCTGGAAAACGAGATGGACTGCAACACAGGGACGGGCGCGGAGGCGGCAGCGACGATGGCCGCGGTTCCGCATAAAAACTTCATGCTGAATTGGGATCCGGGTAATGCGGGGACGTTCCCGGGAGCGCTGCCGTTTCCCGATGGATGGGATTTGCTGCCGAAGGAGCGCATCGGACACTGCCACGCAAAGAATGTGCAGCGCGAGGCGGGCGGGAAGTATGAATGGGAGCCGGTGGGCACAGGCGTGGTGGACTGGGTGGGACAACTGCGGGCCCTGCACGCGATGGGGTATCACTACGCGGTGAGCCTGGAGACACATTGGCGCGGAGCGGGAACACCGGAAGCGTCCAGCCGCATCAGCATGCGGGATTTGAAGAAGGCGCTGCAGCAGGCCGGAGTGGGCTGCTAGCGGTGGAGCGGTCAGCGATAAACGGTCAGCGACTAAGCGCAGAAAAGAGGACGTGAATGGATGAGATAAAGGATCAACAATCTTCCTTGAAAAGCTTCTGGATCATTGCGTGGGTGCTTTTCGGAGTGACGGAGATAGATGCCGCTATCGCGCTCTGGGGTCCGTTGAGGACTGAAGCGTTAGGTGGCCGAATCGCCATCATCCTGTTTCCTATCTGCGCCGCAGTTATCGCGGTGAAGACCAACTCAATGGTTTTAGGTCTGCATAGTGGATCTCTCGGCGAGGTCGCGATCGCTCGGCGGATTTCTTTCCAGCTTGTGGCCGGCTTCGTTGTGACTTGCGCTGCTGTAATCATTGGCATGACCTTTCTGACGGCCCGGTGAGCGGGCGGAGCAGGGGGGGCCGAAGCCCGGTTTCTTCTGAATCCGTAACGGCACGACCGAAGTCATGCCCTGACACAAAACGAATTCATTTGTTGATGGAGATTCGATGATTACTCGCAGAGAGTTTAGTAAGACGGCGGCGTTGGGTGCGGCGGGGATGGCCGTGGCGGGCACGGCGAAGAGCTATGCGCAGATTGTTGGATCGAACGACCGGGTGCGGTTTGCGACCATCGGGCTCAACAGCCGGGCTTACGCGCATTTGTCCGCGCTCCACGCCAATGCGGATACGTCCCGCGTAGTCGCGGTGTGCGATGTCGAGAGCAACATCCTGGCGAAGTATGCGGCCGCTGCGCAGAAGGAACTGGGGTATTCCGTCGAGAGCGAGGGAGATTTCCGGCGGCTGCTGGACCGCAAAGACATCGACGCGATCAGCATTGCGACGCCGGATCACTGGCATGCTCCCATGGCGATCCGGGGCGTGGAGGCGGGCAAGCACGTTTATGTGGAGAAGCCTTGCAGCCACAATCCCGCAGAAGGCGTGATGCTGGTTGCGGCGCAGAAGAAATACGGGAAGCTGGTGCAGATGGGGACGCAGCAACGCTCGTCGCCGCACACGATTGAGATTGTGGAGAAGATTCACAACGGCGCGATTGGCAAGGCGTACTACGCGAAGGCCTGGTATGCGAATACGCGCAAGTCGATTGGGCATGGGAAAGAAGCACCCGTTCCTTCGACGCTGAACTGGGATCTGTGGCAGGGTCCGGCGCCGCGCACTGCATATCGCGACAACGTGCAGCCCTACAACTGGCACTGGTTCCGGGTGTGGGGCACGGGCGAGACGCTGAACAACGGAACGCATGAAGTGGATGTGTGCCGTTGGGCGCTCGGCGTGGATTATCCGAAGAAAATAACGGCCCAGGGCGGGCGTTACGCGTATTCCGACGACTGGCAGTTCTACGACACGCTGGTAACGGATTTTGCGTATGACGACACGATGATTTCGTGGGAAGGCCGCTGCTGCAACGGGATGAAGACGTACAACCGCGATCGCGGGTCGACGA
Organism: Acidobacteriaceae bacterium; assembly: GCA_035482355.1. Classification (GTDB taxonomy): domain Bacteria; phylum Acidobacteriota; class Terriglobia; order Terriglobales; family Acidobacteriaceae; genus Palsa-343. The sequence goes on from DATHQV010000031.1 coordinate 10,623, forward strand.
TTGTGGGGACGACCGGGACGGTACTGGTGGATCGCGATGGTTACGAAATCTACGACCTCGGCGGCCACAAAACGAGCGAGTTTAAGGTGCAGGGCGAGAAGACGTTATCGACAGATTTGGTGGGACGCGATTCAATGACCGACGCGCACTTCGCCAACTTCATCGCAGGCGTGACGAAGGGCGAAGCGCTGCACGCGCCGGTCGCGGTGGGCAATGTCGCGGTGACCATGCTGCAGTTATCCAACGTTGCGTGGGAAGTTGGCCGCGAACTGCATCTGGATGCGGCCAATGGCGGCCTGATCCTGGACGATCGCGAAGCGATGAAGGGTTGGGGCCGGGAGTATGAGAAGGGCTGGGAGCCGAAGATCTAGAGGTGAAGCGGTCAGCGGTAGGACGGTCAGCGAGTAGCTGGTAGCAATCGGGACGTCACGGGAGTTTTGAAAATGGGTGGCTTTGTCAGTCGGAGACGGTTTTTGAGTGGAGCGGCTTTGGCTGCGGGGGCGGGATTGATGCCGCGGCTGGGTAGTGCGGCCATATTGGCCGCGGACGGACGGGCATCAGGCTCTGTCTCGCCGGTGAAGCTTGGACTCGCCAGTTACACGTTTCGGAATTTTTCGCGGGCGCAGCTAATTGGCTTCATGAAGCAGCTAAGCGTCTCCGATCTGAATCCCAAGGACGCCAAAGATCATTTGCCGATGGATCCAACGGCTGAGGCGCAGGCGGTGGCGGACTACGCGGCCGCGGGGATCCGGCTGCACGCCGCGGGCGCCATTTATTTTCAGCAGGCGACCGAAGAGGATATTCGATCGAAGTTCGACTACCTGAAACGGGCGGGGATTGGGGTGATGGTGGCGGGTGATCCGACGCCACAGACGCTCCCACTGGTGGAGAAGTACGCGAAGGAATACGACATCAAAGTGGCAATCCACAACCACGGACCGGAGGACAAGCTGTGGCCATCGCCGCTGGATATTTTGAAGGATATTCGGGGGATGGACCCACGGGTTGGGTGCTGCATCGATGTGGGACACACCGTGCGGGCGGGAACGGACGTGGTGGAAGCAGTGCATGCAGTTGGGCCGCGGCTGTTCAACATGCACATGAAGGACCTGACCGATTTCAACGACAAGGGATCCCAAGTCGCGGTAGGCGATGGGAAGATGCCGGTGCGGGGCATATTTGAGGCGCTGGTTGCGATCCGGTATCCGGGATATGTTGACCTGGAGTACGAGGTGCATGCGGACGATCCGATGCCTGGGGTGACGAAGAGCTTCGCCACCATGCGAGGCGTGCTGGCGAAGATGGGTTATCGCACGCAGACCGCCTAGAGCGCGGCGGCGACCCTTCAAACGGCAGACCTGACACCAAAGGTAATGAGTGGGGCGGTGTCCACCGGAGCGTATTCGTCTGGGACCGGCAGCCAAAAGCCTCTGCCCGCCTTATACTTACCTCGTCGATGCCGATACAACCGACAGCAGCGCAGGTTCGAGCGGGGAAATCTCTGCGCGAGGCGGGCGGGATGACACCAGCCGGATGGACGGGGGATCGGGCACCCTTTTGCGCCGGACAGGCAGGCGCAGGCCGGAAACGGCGGATGAGATCGCGTTTTTGGACAGCGGCTGCCGCGTCGCTGCTGGCGTTGGCGGCGTCGCGGAATGTGCCGGGGCAGAACACTTCCCTTCCCACGCTGCATACTGTGCGCGCAGCACACACCCTTTCGCAGGACGAAGCGATGCGCGGCTATCCAGTCCATCTGCAGCGGGCGCAGATCACGTTTTATGACTCGGTGATTCAAGCCATGTTCCTGATGGACGGGACGGACAGCATCTTTGCGGATATACGCGGGATGCCTGTACTCAACCTGCGGCCGGGAGACTTTGTGAGCGTGGACGCAGTGACCGGGCCGGGTAATGTGGAGCCGGTGCTGATGCAGGGCAAGTTTCATGTGCTGGGCCATGGACCGTTGCCGCCGGCGCCGCTGATGAGTTTCGATGACATTTCTTCCGATCAGTTCGACTCGCGCTGGATCGCGGTGGAAGGAGTGGTGCGAGCGGTCCGCCGAGCCAGGGGAACGACGTCGTACGCGGGACATGCGGCGTCGAGCAGCGCGAATCTGATTCTCACGCTGGCCATGGGCCAGGATTTCATTGACGTGATCACGCTCAACTCCGAAGGCCGGGATACGCAGGGGCTGATCGACGCGCGTGTACAGCTGCGCGCGGCGTGCGGAACCCGGTTCAACCAGCGAAAGCAAATCATCGGCGTGCACCTGTATATGCCGGATATCTCGTACATCCAGGTGCTGGAACCGGGGATTGCTGATCCCTTTTCGCTTCCGGTGGCGGACGCAGCCAGCGTGATGCGCGTGGGCAAGGGGCATCGCGTGCACATCCAGGGAGTGGTGACGTCGACATGGGGACCGCGGCAATTTTCCCTGATGGACACGAAGCACGGCATCTTTGTCTATACCGACGCGCCTGCGGCGGTGACCGTGGGCGATGTGCTGGATGTGGTGGGATTCCCCTCGGTCGGGCAATACACCTCGGTGGTGAACGATGCGGTGTGGCAGAAAATCGGGACGGCGCGTCCGCCGCCAGCCGTGCCGGTGACAGCAGCGGTGGGGCTGGCGGGAGAACACGATGCGGAGCCGATCCAGATTGATGCGCAGCTGCTGTACCGGTCGCTGAGCCCGACCGAGCAGGATCTGGTGCTGAGCGATGCGGGCACGACCTTTGTAGCGGCGCTGCCGGGGAACGCGGGGCTGTCTGCGGATCTTCAGCCCGGGAGCCTGATACGCGTCACGGGGATTTGCCAGATTGAAGTAACGCCGACAAAGACGCCGCTGGCGCTGAAGGTTCTGATGAACTCGCCGGCGGATGTCGTGGTGCTGCGGCGGCCGTCGTGGTGGAACCTCGATCACGCGTTGAAGATTGCTGCAGCCTGGCTGGCGATTGCGCTGGTGGTGGTGGTTTGGAACGCGGTACTGCGGCGGCGCGTCCGAGCGCAGACGCGATTTATTCGGCGGCAACTGGAAGAGGCGCGCCGGCTGCGGGTGCAGGCGGAATCGGCGAGCCGGGCGAAGACCGAGTTTCTGGCCAATATGAGCCACGAAATTCGTACACCGCTGAACGGCGTGATCGGCATGACGTCGCTGGCGCTGGGGACGGAACTGACGGCGGAACAGCGAGAATACCTGGAAACCGTGAAGCTCTCGGCGGATGGGCTGCTGGCACTGATTAACGACGTGCTGGATTTCTCAAAGATCGAGGCGGAGCGCGTGGATTTGGAGTCGATCGACTTCGATCTGCGCGGGCTGATGGAAGAGTCGCTGAAGACGCTGGCAGTGCGGGCAGACGAGAAGGACCTGGAACTGCTTTGCGAGGTGGATCCGAGCGTGCCGGAAGCGGTCCACGGCGACCCGGCGCGGTTGCGGCAGATTCTGCTCAACCTGGTGGGGAATGCAGTTAAGTTCACGCATCGGGGCGAAGTGGTGGTGTCGGTTGTCTCCGACGAGAAGGTTGATGACGAGTACCTGTTGCATTTCACGGTTGCCGATACCGGCATTGGGGTTCCCGAAGAGAAGCGGCAGGTGATCTTCTCGCCGTTTGCACAAGTGGATTCGTCGACAACGCGCGAATTTGGTGGCACAGGGCTGGGGCTCAGCATCTGTTCGCGGCTGGTGAAGCTGATGCAGGGCCGGATCTGGATGGACAGCACCGTGGGCGTCGGGTCCCAGGTCCACTTCACGGCGCGGCTGACGGCGGCCATCAGCACGGTGCAGACTCAAGCGAACGTTGAGCCGCTGCAGGGCTTACGCGTGCTGGTGGTGGACGACAACACAACCAGTCGGCGCATTCTGGAGAGCGCGCTAAGCCAGTGCGGGCTGTGCGCCGTCTCCGCGGACAGAGGGCTGCGAGCGATGGAGTTACTCAGTGACGCCCTGGCTGCCGGCACTCCCTTCCAGCTGCTCCTGGCAGATATCCATATGCCCGAGATGGATGGGCTAACGATGGTGGAGCGCGCCCGTCTGTGCCCGGGTCTGACCACGCCGACGATCATGATGCTGACCTCGGCAGCGCGGGGGATCGATCTGGAACGCTGCCGCAAGATGGGGATTAGCGTTTGGCTGTACAAGCCAGTGCGCAGGGGTGAGTTGCTGCTGGCGATTCACAGAGCCATGGGGCTCGCACCGGAAGCTGCCCCGAGCGCGAAGACGGCGATTGCGACTGTGGGACTGGGCAGGAAGCTGCGGATTTTGATTGCCGAGGATAACCGGATCAACCAAACGGTGGCGGTGCGGGTGGTTGAGGGGCTTGGGTACACGGCGACGGTGGCTGCGAATGGACTGCGCGCGGTGGAGTTGTTTGCGCAGGAAGCGTTCGACCTGGTGCTGATGGACGTGCAGATGCCCGAGATGGACGGGTTCACGGCGACGGCGCGCATGCGGGAATTCGAAACGAAATCGCTGAAGCGCACGCCGATTCTGGCGGTGACAGCGTATGCCATGCAGGGCGACCGCGAGAAATGCCTGGCAGCGGGCATGGATGGCTACGTGATGAAGCCGGTGACGGGCAAGGAATTGGCGGATGCGATCCATCGATTTTTTGTGGAGGAGCCGTGCGTGGCGATCGAGCCCAAAGCAGCCCGTCCGCCGCAAAGCGAATCGGCAGCGTGGAATGCGATGGTGACGCTGAATCGGCTGGAAGGCGACGAAGATTTGCTGGCAGAGGTCGTGGAGATTTTTCTCGAGGAAGCGCCGCGGCAACTGGCAGCCCTGCGGATGGCGATTGAGGGGCAAAGCGCAGAGTCAGGGGCGGAGATTGCCCACAGCCTGAAAGGCGAACTGAGCTACTTTGGGAATATGGAAGTATCGGGGCGCGCGCGCAGGCTGGAAGATCTGGCGCGGAGAATGGATTTCGCCACCATGGCGGCGGAGTTTACGGCGTTTGCGACACAGGTCGAGGCAGTGATGGAGTCGATGCGTGGCGCTGCGCGGGCGCGCTCAGGAGCGGCGCAATGATTCCCGAGAAACCAGACGAACTTCCTGAAGAGTCGAGTTCCGAATTAACGCCGCAGGGTTCGGAAATGATTCTGATTGCGGAAGACGATCCGATGTTCCGGAGGATCCTGCAGCGCTGGGTGGAGAGTTGGGGCTTCGGAGTCATCCTGGCGGAAGACGGCAATCAGGCGTGGGAGATTCTGCGCCAGGAGCAGCCGCCGCAGTTGATGATTCTGGACTGGGTGATGCCAGGGATTGACGGGCTGGAATTGTGCCGGAGGACGCGCGCGGCGCGGTGCGGGCCGTATCAATACATCCTGCTGGTGACGGCGCGCGACCGGACGCCGGATGTGGTGCGCGGCCTTGAGGCCGGGGCGGATGATTATCTGACCAAGCCGTTTGACAAGGCGGAACTGCATGCGCGGCTGCGGGTGGGTCGCAGGATTCTCTCGCTGCAGCGGAATCTGATCTGCGCGCAGGAGAAGCTGCGGTATCAGGCGACGCACGATGGGTTAACGGGGTTTTGGAATCGGGGCGCGCTGCTCGATTTGCTGCACAGCGAGATCGAGCGCACGCTGCGCACCCATTCGTCGATGGGGATCCTGATGCTGGACGTGGACCACTTCAAGCGAGTGAACGACACGTTCGGACATCTGGCGGGCGATGCAGTGCTGAAGGAGATTGCGTCGCGCATTTTGCGTGCGACGCGACCCTATGACATGACGGGGCGGTACGGGGGCGAGGAATTCCTGGTCATATTGCCGACGTGCGATCGCGAACAGACCCTGAACGGTGCGGAGCGGATTCGGGCGGCAATTGCAGCCACTCCGTTTAACGTCGGCGGGGCTGAGATTCGGCTGACCGTGAGCATCGGGGCGACAGTGGTTCCGGAAATTGCGGCATCGGAGACAGAGATTCTGTCGCTGTCGGATCTGGCCATGTATCAGGCAAAGACCGAGGGGCGCAATCGGACGGTGCTGCGGACTTCGTTCGATTCCCCGCCCAGTACGATCCCGATGCTTCCCTAACTCAGATCGGGGAAGCGTCGCGCGAAGTTGGGCGGCAGATCGCGATAGCCGAGAGCCGCAACTGTGGCGGGATCCTGAGCATGCAGGGACGCCGTCGCGGAGTTGCTCATCACTTCTTTGAATGCCACCTGGAATTTATCCATGTCGCTGCGGGTCCCGACGGTGATGCGGACGTGATTGGGCCAGATAGGCCAGACGCGTCCGATGAAGACGTTGCGCTGGGCCATGGCGGTCATGACTTCTTTGCCGGGACGGCCGGTGTCGATCATGAAGCAGTTCGTCTGCGAGGGAATGAACTTGTAATGGTTGGCAGTGAGCCAGGAGAAGACATCGGTGCGGATGTCGGTGTTAATTTTGCGGCGCTGGGGCACGAGCTCGGGGGTTTGCAGGCTGCTGGTAGCCGCGGCGACAGCGAGGATGGGCAAGGAATTCATGCCATAGGTTTGAATCTTCGCGAGCAGGTCGGGGCGGCCGATGACGAAGCCGCAGCGCAGGCCGGCCATGCCGTAAACCTTGGAGAAGGTGCGCAGCACGACGACGTCCTTGTCGGCCTTGACGAGATCGAGGGAAGGCGTGGCGTCAGAAAAGTGGATGTAGGCTTCATCGATAAGGAGGATGGAGCCTTTGGGCTTGTTGGCCAGCGCGTATTCGATATCGGCGCGGCTGGTGATGGTTCCGGTGGGGTTGTTGGGATTGCAGATGTAGAGGACGCCCGCATTGGGATCAGCGGCAACCATCGCCCGCACGTCGTGGGAATAGTCGGCGGCGAGCGGAACTTTGACAATCTTCGCGCCACTGAATTTCGCGGCATACATACCAGCTTCGTAGCCGGGGTCGGCGGTAACGTAGCTGCGCTCCGGTGAGGTGAAGGCGAGCACGGTGTAGTGGAGAGGCTCGCTGGATCCGGCGTAGGCCACCACGTATTCGGGCTTGAGGCCTTCCTGGGCGGTAAAGGTTGCGATGAGCTTGTCGGTCAGTTCCATGTCGTAGCGCCCGCCTTCAGGGATAAGGCTGGACATGACGGCGCACGCGCCACTACAGGGGCCGAGCGGATTCTCATTGGCGTCGATGCGCACCGCCCCGGGTGGCATTTCCCGAATAATGCGGCGGCGCTGGGCAAAGGCCAGCTGCGGTTCGGTCAGGATGGGCACAGCAGCGGCCGCAGTGGCGGCGGCGGCCATGCGGAAGAACGTGCGGCGAGAGAGATCGGGGTTCATGTGCGCCTCCTGAGGTGTGGGGCCCGGGTCTTACCTGCTTGCCCATTTTCCGAGAGCAGCGTGCGTCGAACTGCTGCTGGCATGGCTGTTGACCGCGACGACTTCAATTTCAATCAGTGCGCCGGGAAGCGCGAGCGCGGCCACCTGCATGGCGCTGCGCGCCGGCTTATTGGGTTGATCCTTTGTACCAAAAAACTGGGTATACCCGGCCATAAATCCGGCGAAATCCATTTTGCCGCCCTTGCTGGGGTCGCCGGCGAGGTAGGCGTGCATCAGGACGACATCGGCGAGCGTGAGGTGCTGCTCGGCCAGGGTCTTCTGAATGGATTGCAGCACGTTGACGGTTTGCGCCTCGGTATCGCCGGGTGTGCCTTTGGCAACGGAGGAGTCGATGCTGCCGCTGAGGTAGAGCGTGTCACCCGCCCATACTCCTTCAGAGATGGGGAACGGAGAATTGTTGGGCAGCGGGATGCGCGTGACGGAGGTTTGCGCAGCGGCCAGGTGGGAGAGCGCGAAAAGGCCTGCTACGACGAGGGCGGGAAGGATGGTTTTACGCGGCAACGTTGCCTCCAGTCTGAATGCGTACGCCGAGTTGGTTGATGACGCGGTAAGAAGACAGCGCGGCACCTTCCTGCCAGCCAACCAGATGGCTGGTGTGGTCACCGGCAAAGTAGACGCGGCGATCGGGGACGAGAAGTGGGTCAGTCGATACGCCTTTGCGGCCGAAGCCGCTGATCCAGGCGCCGAGATTGTACGGAATATGGCCCCAGCTGATGTAGATGGGTTTGGAGAGATCCTTGCCGTGGCCGGGATGCAAAAGCTCGATGGCCTGACGGGAGACGTCGAGCTTGGCCTGGACGGTGGGCAGCGCGCCGAAGGGCGTACCGTTCTCAATGGAATAGCCGCTGACGACGACACCGCGCTCAGAGAAGAAGCGCGCGCTTGGGTACCAGACAACGCCGACGGTTTGCTGCAGATAGGAGAGACCGCCGTAGATGCCGTTTTCCTTTTCCCAGAAGCGAGGCGCTTCCCACGCGACCTTGTAGGCGGAGTCGTAGCTGGAACCATCGAGAACCTCGCGGACGGCGGGGCTGAAATCGGCGTCCAGGGTCTTTATGATGGGGAGCGGCATGGCGCAGATGCAGTAGTCGGCGGTGACGGTTTGGTCGGCGCCGCTTGCCGTGTCGTGATAAACGACCGTGACGCCGGCGGGAGACTGGCGAATGCTGCGGACAACGGCTCCGTTGCGAATGACGGGGCCGAGGCTCTTGTGGAAGGCGTAGGGGATGCGATCCATGCCGCCGATGGGCTGGAACATGGTGGGCTGCCAGTCGATGACTTCTTCTGCCATCATGCCCTGCCAGAGATTGGCATCGAGGAGGGCGTGCATAGGCAGCGGATCGATGGCGACAGGGTTCTCTTTGCCGGCGCCTGGCGGAACTTTGAAGCCGGAGCGCTCCGTGCCTTTGAACAGCAGGTCGGGCTGCAGATCGCCGTACTGGCGCAGAAACTCGATCATGCGGTCGTGATCTTCTGCGGTGAGCTCTTCGTCGAGCGCGCCTTTCTCAATGCATTTCGCCAGCAGCTCGGAAACGTGGCCGCGAGTATCGTTGACGGCGCGCCGTTCTGTGACTGCTTTACCGCCGTTGAGTTTGTCGGCTTGCAGAAGAGCGCCGCGGGAGGAATTGACTTCAACTTCGAGGGCCACGCCCAACTCCTGACAGTAATTGAGCATGGTGTGGTGGATGGCGGGAAGCCGTGCGGGCCCAGCGTTGAAGTAATTGCCATCGTCGAAGTTACAGGTTTGTTTGAAGCCGTCGGTAAAGGTGACGTCGGTGCCGCCGCGGATGGTCCAGTTGCGGCCGCCACATCGCTCGCGAGCTTCGAGAAGGACGACCGACCATCCTGCTTTGCGGAGTTCGTAAGCAGCGACGAGGCCGGCGATCCCGCCGCCGAGGATGACCACCTTGGCGCCCTGACCGTCGACGAGGCGAAGCTTTCTGGATTCAGCTTCGACTTCAGGGATAGCCATCAGGCCGAGAGACTGCATCATGACGAAGGCCGCGCTCGTTCCACCAGCCTGGCCTACGCGCATCAGGAACTGACGTCTGGTAAGACCCATACTTCCGATGTCCTGCCTTCTTTATTTGAGCCTGGGGTTGAGATGGTTATACCGCGAAAGCCTCCCAAAAAGGGGCCCGTGGCCGGAGACAAGAACCACGGGCTTCAGGGAGACTAAAAGAGAATTTTCATGGCAATTTGCGTGTTGTACGGCTCGCCTGCGCCGATTCCGGGCGCGCCGTAGTTGGCGCCAATTGTGGCCCCAATGGAGCAGCTGCTGGAATCGGTGCAGTAGCCATCGCCAGGCTGCGCGAGGTTGAGACGGTTGAAGACGTTGAACATCTCCACGCGGAACTGCGCGACGACCTTCTCGGTGATGTGCGTGTTTTTGAAGACGGAGAGGTCGACGTCGGAGTATCCAGGACCATGCAGCACGTTCCGCGGCGTATCGCCATAAGCTCCGGTCGCAGAGGGAGCAAAAGCCGCGGGATTAAGCCAGTTGACTGCTCCGCTCTGGACGCTGTGGGAGACGCCGGCGTAGGGTTTGACGCCCGGCACAAAGTCGGCGCGTTCCGCGTATTCGCCGGTCCCGCTGCCGCCGGAGTTGCTGGAGTACACGCTGAAGGGCTGGCCGCTGTGGAAGTTCAACAGACTGTTGAGCTGCCATCCATTGGAGAACCATTTGGGTCCCGGGCCTGCCGGCACATCGTACGTAATGTAAGTGCTGGAGGTTTGAGGAACGTCGAAGTCACTGTTGCCATACTCGCAGCGCAGGCAGAAGCTGTTCTGCGGATTGTAGAGGTAGATTTGGCTCTGCTCATCGATCGAATGAGACCAGGTGTAAGCAGATTGAGCGGTGATACCGTGCCACTTCGCAAATTTCACGAGAGCCTGCAGCGAGTTGTAGTTGGAAATGGCTTCTGACTGCACCTGGTTGATGACGCCGTAGTTGGGGAACTCAGAGCCGTACGGCCGGGTGGAGTTCACGCCGCCGCTGCCCAGACCAGCCTGGTTGATGTCGACGAGATCGCGGAGGTGATGCCCCTCACTGCCGACGTAGCCCAGTTGCACGATGACGCCGGGACCGAAGCTGCGCTGCACATTGATATTGAAGTTCTCCACATAGCCGGGACGCAGATGCTGGCTGATGGAGAAGAGGTTGACCGACGGGCAGGAACTCGCGTTCGGATCGACGATGCAGGGATTGTGGGGATTGCTCTCGTTGAGGAAGATCGGGCCACCGTCGGTCGGGATGGTAGCGGCGGTGGGGCCGCTCTCTTCAACGGGCGTTTGGCCGGCCGGATTGTCCTGGACGCCAAACGGTCCGCCGTTGGAGGAGAAGCGCGAGTTGAGCATGTTGACGACATTAGGGCTGTCGAAGCCAAGCCCGAAGCCGCCGCGGATGACGGTTTTGCCGTCGGCGGTGGGTTGCCAGCTGAATCCGCCACGGGGGCTGTAGCCGCCATACCACTGCGGGTAAAGATAAGGGATGTCCGTTCCGGCAATGGCCAGGCCATTGGGAGCGCTGGGCAGGAAGGTGGTCAGATTGTTCCACGGATTATGGATCGGCCCGTTGTACTCATAGCGCATGCCGTAGTTGACATTGAAACGCGGCGTCAACTGCCAGGCATCCTGCGCGAAGAGCGCCCAGGAGTTCATGAAGACCTGGCGCTTGGGGTTGCCCTGCACAATGTCCGTGACGCCGGGATCATAGCAGCCGGCAAGGAAGTCGGCGAGTTCGTACACATGCGGATCAGTAAACGTGGGCGAGGACTCGGGCGTGGAGGTGGCCAACGCGTCGCAGGCAGTTCCGGTGGCGCCGGTCCACGGACCCTGTGTTCCGTCAAAAACAAACTGGCCGCGTTCGCCGCTCTGATAGAAGTCGTCGATCTGGGCCTGGCGGAACTCGCCACCCATACGAAGTTCGTGCTTACCGATGGTCCAGGAAAGGGCCTCATCCAGATGACCGGTGATATCGTTGCGGCCCGAATCCACCGTCGCGCCGACGAAGTCAAAACCGCTCTCTGAAGAGCCCAGTCCGCTGCTGGCCGAGGGCGAAGCGATCTGAATACGTGGTGAGCCGGCGAGGGACGTCTCGGTCACGCCGGTGTTCAGGCCGAGGCCGATCGGGTTGAAATCTTTATCGCGATCGGAGAAGGCCTGGTTGTAGTAATTGACGCCGGCAAAGAGCTGATTCGTCATGCGCGGGGAGATAACCGTGTTCCAGGTGAGTGAGTAATTCTGCGTGTGTATAGGCGCGACTTCAAAGTAAGGCGCGAGCAGGGAGACGGTAGGCGCAGTCTGCGGTCCCTGACCGACGTACCAGATGGCAGAGATTTTGTTGTTGGTGTTGAGATCGTAGTCGAGATGGATGAGGCCGTTGTGGCTGGCGCCGGTCTCATCGGCGGGACTGTAGTAGTTGTTCGGCGTAGCGGCACCGGTGAGGGCGGCAGCTGGCCACAGCGCCGCGTTGGAGCCGGTGCCGTGCAGGATGTTGTACGAAGCGGGATTTTCGGCGATGCCCCACGCGCTCAGGTCCTGGAGGGCCAGCGTCTGATAGGCGGCCGACGGTTCGGTGGAGGGCTGGCCGACGCCGATCACGAATTTCTGTTCTTCGTACGTGACGAAGAAGAACGCGCGATCGCGCCAGATGGGACCGCCGGTGGAGAATCCGAACTGCTGGTTGCGCAACTCCGGCTTCGAGGTCAGGAGTGCCGATTGCGCAGCGAGCGCTTCGTTGCGATTGAAGTAATACGCGGTGCCGTGGAAGCCATTGCTCCCCGACTTGATGACAAGATTCACGGTGGCACCCGGATTGCGTCCGGTTTCAGGACTGGCCTCGGTCAACGTCGAGAATTGGTCGATGGCATCGATGGGGAGCGTGTCACCGGCGATGCCGGAGACGCCGCCCTGATTCGTTGCGGGGATGTTCCACCACACGTCGTTGTTGTCAGCGCCGTTGATCTGCCAGTTCACCATGTCAGGACGCGTGCCGTTCACCGAGCCGTAGCCGCCGCCGGAGTATCCGGCGTAGCCGGGCGTGACCGCGATCATCTGAGTAAAGTCGCGGCCGTTCATCGGCATGTCCTGTACAGTCTGGCTGGGAATGTCGGTGGTCTGCACAGTGGATGTGGTATCGAGAGCGAGCGCGCTGGCGGAAACTTCGATGGTTTGCGCGGTCGACGTGATGCTGACCTTCACGGGCAGCGTGTAGGTGGTGCCGGCGGAAACGGGCACGCCGGCGACTTTCTCCGTCTTGAATCCGCTTGCATCGACGGTCACTGTGTAGGAACCGATCGGGAGGCCGGGGAAGGCAAACTCGCCGGCGCTGGAACTGACGGCTTTCCACGAAACACCGGTGCTGTCGCTGACCAGCACGACGGATGCGCCAGGCAGGACGGCGCCACTTGGGTCGGAGACAGCGCCGTTGATCGCGCCGCGGAAATTCTGCGCATTGAGGGTTGCGGCAGCAAACAGCACGACCAGAATAGATTGAAATACACGTCGAGCGGCTGAGTTTCTCATGCGATACGACCTCCGGAAATAGTGAATCGAACACGGGTGCGCCCGTGGTGCAGCGATGACCTACTGCGCAGCAGACATAGCGGTGCGCAGAGGTACGTCGATTGTTTTCACCCAGGAAGTCTTCAACAAGGAAGGCCGTCGCGAAGCACATGCCCTTCAGACAAGGAAGGCAGGAAAGCGCTCAACAAACACCGCGACGGTTAAACACGGTCCTTCATTCTTGTCACAGGACGGAGAAAAGATCAAGTCCGATTCGTGAAGTAAGAAGGAGTAGAGGTGGAAAACGCGGCGCGGAGACGATCGAAGAGCGAGTTATTCGAGTTATCGATAACTTGGCGTTATGGGAGCAATAAGCAGGCCGCGCGCGGGGTTGGATGAGCCGTTAGCTGAACGCGAAGACGCGCTTGATGAGACGCTGAGCGGGGCGCTCGATCCAAATCATCACGAGGACAGCGGCGCTGATCAGCACGGCGTAGCTGAGCCACGGATCAAAGCGCGCGAGGCCGGTCTTGTCGAGGATGTGCGAATTGTGGATCAGGTTCCAGAGATTGAAGTGGAGGATGTAGAGGCAATAACTGGCCTGGCCCACCGCGACAAACGGGAAGAATCCGAAGAAGCGGGCGATAAGGTTTTTTCCGGCGAGGCCGAGCACGGCCAGTGCGAAGAGCGGCATCATGAGGCCGTCGTGCATGAGCGGATACGGAAAGTGGTCTCCGTAGTAGAGGACGGCATAGATGCCCGCCATGCCAGCCAATCCGAGAAAGAGACGACGCCAGGAGGCACGCGGAATGAGGCTATCGAGATCGGCGAGAACGATGCCGAAGAGGAACGATGGAAGATGCGGCGGCGGCGAGAACTTGAGTGCGCGAATCCAGAAGCCGTCGGTGTAGCGGCCGGGGTGGACATCGCCGTCCGGATGAAAGTGGATATAGAGCGTGGGCAGAACCATGCCGAGGCACCACAGACCGAGCAGGATGCCGACCAGCGCGCCGATGTTTTTGGGGCGCTTCCAGAGAATGACGAACGGGAAGATGAGATAGAAGAACGCCTCGGTGCACATGGTCCACGCGGGCGTGTTCCAGAACGTGGAGAGCCATGGGCTCCAGCCCTGCATCAGAAGCGGCGTGAGTACGACGCCCCAGGTGAACTGCGCATGGGAGCGGGCGTGCCATTCGTCCATGAGCATGCCGATGGAGATGAGCAGCGCGAAAAGATAAACCGGATAGAGGCGCGACAAACGAGCGATCCAGAAACTGCGGGTACTGAGCTGGCCCTGCTGGGCGCGGTCGGAGTAGTTGTACGCCAGGACGAATCCGGAGAGCAGGAGAAAGAAACTCACCGAGGTGTAGCCGTTGTCCACGACTGGCGCGAAGGGACCGAACGACTTCGGATTGGAAAAATGGAAGAAAACGATGTTGAGGGCTGCGAAGGCGCGCAGGCCGGTAAGGGCGTCGATGCGCTCTTTCTTTGGCTTGACGATGGAGGGTTTGGCGACTGGAGGGAGAACATCGAGAACGTCAGTAGACGTGCTGGGCCGTGGGACGATTTGGGCCCGTGCGCTCAGAGGTGGTTTCTCCTGTTTGCAATTGCGGATGCGGCTCTGATGGATCCGGCATGAAGAACGGATTGGGTCGCCGGGGCCGCCGATGATTTCAGATGGGTAGACTGTTTCAAATTTAGGCTGTCACCAGGGAGCCGACCTTTTCGCCGGAAACGACGCGGCGAATATTGCCTGGCTGGTTGAGATTAAAGATGATCATGGGCAGATTGTTGTCCTTACAGAGACTGACCGCCGTGGCATCCATGACCTTTAACCCGAGCCTGAGAATTTCCATGTAGGTAATCTGCTCAAACTTCACTGCGTCCCGTGTGATGACCGGGTCGGCATCATAGATGCCCTCAACTTTCGTGCCCTTGAGTAGGACGTCCGCCTTGATCTCCATGGCGCGGAGGGAAGCGGCGGTATCTGTGGAAAAGTAAGGATTTCCCAGCCCTGCGGCGAAGATGACCACGCGGCCCTTTTCGAGGTGGCGGATGGCCCGGCGGCGAATGTACGGCTCGCAGACCTGATTCATCTCAATGGCGGACATAACGCGGCAGTGGACGTCGCGTTTTTCGAGGGCGTCCTGGATGGCCAGGGCGTTGATAACCGTGGCCAGCATGCCCATGTTATCGGCGGAGACGCGGTCCATCTCCTTGGCCTGCTGGGCGATGCCACGAAAGAAGTTACCGCCTCCCACCACAATGGCCATTTCGACGCCCATCCGGTGGACTTCGGCGACTTCAGCGCCGATTTCATGAATGCGAATGGGATCGACCCCGAAGCCGCGGCCCGCGGCCAGCGCCTCGCCGGAAAGCTTGAGAACGACGCGTTTATACATGCCTCAAGAAGTATCGCATGGCGAGGGTCCGGAGATGAAAAGCGAAGCCGTCCGAAAGGTAACTAAAGGATGAGGTATCCAGCGGACAGCTTCTGCAAATGGGGATTCTACGAGGAGACTAGTCGGCAGATCCTTTGGTTTCTGTGCCGTAATCGTGGTGGCGGGCGCTGCCCTGAGGGTCGTCGACCCAGCGGGCGAGGCGTTCGCCGTTCAGTTCTACGCGGACCAGATCGAGCTCGCCGTGTTCGTAGTCGGCGATCAGCATGCGCATGGCGGAGCCGTTGGGCTGGACGTAGATGATGTTGAGGTCGCCGTTGGCGCTGCGATCGGTGACGAAGCGCTGCCACGATCCGCCGAGGGTAGTGCTGACCAGGTCCTGAAGCTCGTGGGAGTCGGGAGCCGCGGGCAGGTTGCCAAACTCGGCGATTTTGACGCCTTTGACGCCGCCATGGGAGGCAAAATGCGCGCACAGGCTGACCAGGCCCATCATGGGGACGCGCTCGGCGTGGGCGGAATAGCGATGCTCGACGGCGGATACGACGGTGTCGAAGTCAGGATTCGCCGCAGCGCGCGCCGTGATGGGGACAATGATGATGGCGGTTACGACGACGGCAATGGAACCGATGATGAGGGCTGCGATTTTCATTGCTGGCCTGCCTTCTGCGGGTCGGCTGACTTCTGTTTGTCTTTCACTTTCTGCTCGGCCTTTTGACTGGTCTTCACGCTCACTCCGGGGATACCGAAGTGGCCGCTGATGTCAGAAAGGTCTTCGGGGTGAATGGGCCCGTCGATGAAGACGAAGTTGAGCTCCTTCTCTTCGGCGTTGAGGATGAACATGCCCTGCACCTCGCCGTTAACGAGCTTCATGTAGATATCGGAGTCATCCGTTGCGTTTTTCGAGCGCTCCTTCACGATCGGGCTCCACTCCGAAGTGAGGATCTCTTTGCGGATGGCCTCGAGGTCTTCGGGCGTGTACTGGCCCGGCTTGTCGAACTCGTAAGTGCGGACGTAAACGCCATTCAGCTTCGAGATAATGCGCTTCCCCTCCGCGTCGTCTTCCTTGTCCATGAAGCGGCTGGCGAAGTCGAGCATTTTGCGGTCGAGGGTGACCTCGGTGTAGTTGGAGGCGCGGGCCTGGAGCTGCTTCTCGAGGGTGACGGGAAACGGCATGGGACTGGTCTGCGCGGCCGCCGGCAGAGCCCAGGCTGCGGACAGCACGGCGAACGCGATTGTGAGTCGAATGAATTTCTTCAATGCTTTCATGGGTAAAACCTCTTTCCGTTGACTCCGGGCTGATTCGTTCTCTTGCGTTGGTCGTGCTCGGCTATTTCTGCTGCGGCGTTTGAACTTTCTGTTGAACTTCTCGCAGGGTGGCGCCGGTAATGCGCAGCGCGAGCAGCACCTGCTGGCGCGCGTGCTCTCCGGCGATGCGCTGCTGGCGGTCGTGTTCGAGTCCGCCGAGAACGGTGACGGCGAGGACGGCGGCAATGGCAGCCCAGCGCCAGACCGGCTGAGCGACAAACCGCAAAGGCGAGCGCGAACCCCGCTCAGCGGGAACGCGGGCCATGACGCGGTCCGTAAACCCGGCAGGCGCGGAGCGCGGACGCAGGTGCTCGCGCAATTCCCTGTCCAGTTCGTCGGTGCGACCATCAATCGGTTCAACCACGGCTGTACTCCTTCAAAGTTCTTTGCGCTTTGTCGCGCAGCAATCGTATGGCGCGTTGCAAGTGGCTTCTGACCGTTGCCAGGGGCATGCTGAGCTCAATGGCGATGTCCTCCGGCTCCAGGTCTTCCTGGTACCGCAGCAGCATGACGGATCGCTGCGGCGGTGGAAGCGTGAGCAGCAACTGCTCCACGCGGTTCATCAGCGGAAAAATCTCGCGGA
>DATHQV010000032.1:0-17778 GCA_035482355.1 Acidobacteriaceae bacterium
CTTCGCCGAAACTCTCAAGTACCTCTACCTGCTCCTCGGCGATCCCGACCGCGTCGACCTCAGCAAGACCGTCTTCAACACCGAGGCCCACCCGCTCACCATCATCCACTAGCCGCTGACGTCTGGCTTCCAGTGCTAAACTCGCCGCTATGGACGACCCCACCGGCCCGCAGCAACCCGATCCGCCCGCTCACCAGCCCGAGCCCCCTGCGCAGCAAACATCGGCCGCCGCCCCACCCCCGCCCGCCTATGCCGCGTATGCTCCCCCGCCTCAGCGCCGCCATCGCGTCTGGCCGTGGCTGCTGCTCGGTGGCGGACTCTTCCTCGGTTTCTGCGCCGTCGTTTGCGTTTTCATGGTTGTCATTGCCCACAGCCTCAACGATTCTTCCACCGGCTTCTCCGGCCTCAGCGACAGCATCGCCGTTGTCGACATCGACGGCGAAATCCTTTCCGCCGACACCATCGTCGATCAGCTTCGCAAATATGATCAGGACGACTCCGTCAAAGCCATCATTCTCCACATCGATTCGCCCGGCGGCGCTGCCGCGCCCTCCCAGGAGATCTATCACGAGGTCCTGCACATCCGCGACGCACACAGGAAACCCATCGTCGCCTCCATCGAAAGCGTCGGAGCCAGCGGCGCCTACTACGTCGCTTCCGCCACCAACAAGATCTACGCAAATCAAGCCAGCGTCGTGGGCTCCATCGGCGTCATCATGGAATGGACCAACTACGGTGACCTGCTCAAATGGGCCAAACTCAAGCCTGAGGTCATCCACGCCGGCTCTCTGAAAGATGCAGGCGACCCCAGCCACGAAATGACGCCCGAAGAGCGCGTCTACTTCCAGTCGCTGGTCGACAACATGTATGGCCAGTTCGTGGCCGACGTCTCCGTCGGCCGCCACATCGCCCCCGACCAGATCAAAACCCTCGCCACCGGCCAGGTATGGACCGGCGAGCAGGCTATCCCGCTGCATTTAATCGACGAAGCCGGCGGTTTCCGCCAAGCCCTGCTCGAAACCGCCAAATCCGTCGGCATCTCCGGCGAACCGAGCGTCGTCAAACCCACCGTCTACCACCGCACCCTGTGGGACGCGCTCACTTCCAACGCCGACAACCTCTTTCCCAACCCCGGCAAGATCATTGAGCAGCACCGCGGATTTTACTTTCTTTGGCAGTAACCTTTTCGGTGCCCCCTGAGTCATATGAGAATCGTGCAACTCCTTGACTTTGCAAGCCGAACGGATTGCATCTACTATGTTGAACAGGGGCTAAACCTACCCGAGGAGCGACGCCTGCCATGACCAAAGCCGACCTGGTGGAAGAAGTAACGAAGTTGGGCGACCTGACCCGGCGCGACAGCGAAGTGATCGTGGAGACCATCTTCGATTCCGTCATCGGAGCGCTCCGCTCCGGCGACAAGATCGAGATTCGTGGTTTCGGCAGCTTCCGCATTCGTCAGCGCAAGCCCCGCATCGGACGCAATCCCAAAACCGGGACACGCGTCGAAGTCCCCGCGAAGAAGGTTCCCTACTTCAAGCCCAGCAAAGAGCTGCGCGACCTGGTGAATCCCGGCGCGAAAGCAACCGAGCCGCCGCCGTCTGCTGACGCCAGCAGCAACGCAGCCTAAACTCGCATCGCTTCTGGCTTTACGAGCTCGTTTACTTGTAAATGAGCTGAATCTCGACCTGCGTCTCCGGGCATCCCACGTTGACCGAAGCGTCTTTGAACGACGCTGCCGACAACCCAATCTTCGGATTGTTCGCGAACCCGAATCCTTCCTTCGGATAACCGAACAAGTTGCGGTCCAGCTTGTGGTTGCCGTTCTCATCGTGGATCACAACGATCCCGTACCGTCCTGCCGGGACCTGAAAAACTTCCATCGCCTGATGGCCGCTGATCGGGAACCCGCCGTGCACGATGGCCTTGCTGTTGTTCTCCGGCCACCCATTCGGCGAAGCGAACACGTTTCCTCCCGCTCTCCCGTTGTCATTGCGAAAGCCAGTCACGTGAACCTTCAGCGTGCACAGCGTCTTGCCCGGCGCATCGGCTGTATAGCGGGCCGTCGCCTCATCCTGCTGCGCCCCCGCCGGAGCCAGCACGAAAAGCATCCAACCACAGGCCAACCAGACTCCCCACCGTAAACTCGTCACCACCCAATCACGAAACATAGCAGTCATATTCTCAGGCTACCGTGATAAATGGGAAGAGCCCACCGCCGGTGGGCAGAAACTGCGCGAATCGGATAGGGTGATGGGTTGGCTCAGAATTCCCTCGGAGAGAAGTCCCTCATGCAAGCGGTAACCGAATCTGTCTCGAGCCCGGTCGCAACGGCTTATCCCATCCATCGCGTCGCCGTCCTGGGCGCAGGCACCATGGGCTCCCGCATCGCAGCCCACATCGCAAACGCGGGCTTTCCTGTGCTCCTGCTGGATATGGCCCAGCCCGGCGACCCCAATGCCCTCACCACCAAAGCTCTGGAAGACCTGAAGAAATCCAAACCCGCCGCGCTTGCGTCGCCCGACATCATGGCTCGCATCCAAATCGGCAATTTCGACGACGACCTCGCCAAACTGAAGGACTGCGACTGGGTCATCGAAGCCGTCGCCGAAAATCTTGAAATCAAGCGCGCCCTCCTCGCACGCGTCGTCCCAAATCTGCGCCCCGATGCCCTCCTCACCACCAACACCAGCGGCCTGCCCGTCGCCGCCATCGCGGAGTCGCTGCCCGCGGACGTCCGCCGCCGCTGGTTCGGCACGCACTTCTTCAATCCGCCCCGGTACATGCAGTTACTGGAAATCATCGCCACGCCCGACACCGATCCAGCGGCCATCGCCTCCGCCTCACGATTTGCGGAAGTGCAATTGGGCAAGAGCGTGGTTCCCGCCAACGATCGCCCCAACTTCATCGCGAATCGCATAGGCGCATTTTCCCTGCTCAACACGCTCGCCGTCATGCAAAGCCAGGGCCTTAGCATTGAAGAAATCGATCTGCTCACCGGCAAGCCGATGGGCTGGCCCAAAACCGGAACCTTTCGCCTCGCCGACATGATCGGCCTCGACGTTCTCGGCAGCGTCGTCCGCAATTTTTCGCAGAATGTTCAGGACGAGCGCTCCGACGTCCAGCTTCCCCCGTTCCTCGCGCAGATGCTCGAACGCAAATGGTTCGGCGACAAATCCGGCCAGGGTTTCTACAAGAAGCAGAAAGGTTCCGACGAGCGCCTCGTGCTCGACCTCGCCACCCTCGACTACCGCCCCGCGCAAAAAGCCAAACTCCCCGCGCTCGATGCCGCCAAACCCATCGAGTCCCTGCCTGAGCGTATCCGCGCCCTGCTCGGCGGCAATCCGGAGAAGGACAAAGCCGCTGCGTTCTACTGGCAGGTCCTCCCCGACCTCTGGCTCTACGCCGCCAACCGCATCGGCGAAATCAGCTCGAGCGTGGCCGACATCGATCGCGCCATGCGCACCGGCTTCAATTGGGAACTCGGCCCCTTCCAGATGTGGGACGCTGCCGGAATCCCCGATACCGTTGCGAAAATGCGCGCCGCCGGAAAAACCATCCCTTCCAGCGTTGAAAAACTCCTCTCCGCCGGTGGAACCACCTGGTATCGCAACAGCGGCGCGGAATATTTCGACCCGCAAACGTCAGATTACGTTCCAGTCGAGCCGCCATCCGCCGTCGTTACCCTCACCCGCGCGAAGCGGTCGAATGGCATCGTCTCCGAAAATCCCGGCGCTTCGCTCATCGACGTCGGCGACGGCATCGGCTGCATCGAGTTCCACACCAAAATGAACGCGCTCGGCGGCGACATCGTCAGCTTCGTGCGCCAAACCCTGCGCCCCGAGAGCACCGCGGTTCGCGATTTCCGCGGCTTCGTCATCACCAACGATGCCGCCAACTTCTCCGCCGGCGCCAACCTCGTGCAACTGCTCCTCGCCGCGCAGGACGAAGAGTGGGACGAAATCGAGTTGTACATCCGCGCCTTCCAGGACATGACGCAGGCCATCAAATTCTGCCCGCGCCCCGTCGTCGTCGCGCCCTTCGGCCTCACCCTCGGCGGCGGCTGCGAAGTCTCGCTGCACGGCGCCAAACGCCGCCCCCACCTCGAGCTCTACATGGGCCTCGTGGAAGCCGGCGTCGGCCTTATCCCCGCCGGCGGCGGCTGCAAGGAAATGACCCTCCGTGCCATCGGAATGGCCACTGCCGCGGCCCCGCCCGCCTCGCGCGGCGATTCCGTCGAGTTGCATCACACCCTGCGCACCATTTTCGAAAACCTGGCGCTCGCGAAAGTTTCCACCTCCGCTTTTGAAGCACAGAGTCTCCGCCTGCTCCGCGCCTCCGACGGCATCACCCTCAACCGCGACCGCCTCCTCCACGACGCAAAATCCGAGGCCCTCGCTCTCGCCGAATCCGGCTACCGCGCTCCGCTGCCCCTCACCGACATTCCCGCGCCCGGAGAAAGCGTCCTCGCCACCCTCAAGCTCGGCGTCTACATGCTGCGCCAGGGTGAATACGCCACCGACCACGACGTCACCGTCGCCAATCATCTCGCCGCCGTCCTCTGCGGCGGCAACGTCACACCCGGCACGCCGGTCAGCGAACAATACCTGCTCGATCTCGAACGCGAGCGCTTCCTCTCCCTCTGCGGCGAACGCAAGTCGCAGGAGCGCATCGCCCACACCCTCAAAACCGGCAAGCCGCTGCGCAACTAGGAAAAGGGTCCCATGAACGAAGCCGTCATCATCAGCTCCGTCCGCACCGCCGTCGGCAAGGCCCCGCGCGGAGCACTGCGTTTCACCCGTCCCGACGACCTGGGCGCTATCGCCGTGCGCGGCGCCCTCGATCGCGTCCCGCAACTCGACCCCCGCGCAATCGACGACGTCATCATCGGCTGCGCCATGCCGGAAGCCGAACAAGGCATGAACCTGGCCCGCGTCATCGCTCTGCGCGCCGGGCTGCCCGTCGAATCCTCTGCCATGACCATCAACCGCTTCTGCGCGTCGGGCCTGCAGGCCATCGCCCTGGCCGCCGAGCGCATTCTTTGCGGAGGCGCGGACACCATCCTCGCCGGCGGCGCTGAATCTATGTCCTTCGTCCCCATGGGCGGCAACAAGATCGCCGTCAACCCATGGCTCGTCGACAACCACCCCGGCTCCTACCTCTCCATGGGCCTCACCGCCGAGCGCGTCGCGCAGCACTACAGCATTACTCGCGAAGATGCCGACCAGTTCGCCCTCGAAAGCCATCGCAAAGCCGTCGCAGCAGCAGCGGCCGGAAACTTCCGCGACGAAATTGTGCCCATCCCGGTTACTTTCTCAACGGTGAACGGAAAAACCAGGCCAGTCGTCTCAACCACCGAGTTCGACGCCGACGAAGGCCCTCGCACCGACACCACCTACGAAGCGTTAGCCAAACTCCAGCCCGCCTTTCACGCCAAAGGCATCGTCACCGCGGGCAACAGCTCGCAAATGTCCGACGGAGCCGCCGCCTCCGTCGTCATGTCCGCCGAACGCGCCCAACAACTCGGCATCAAGCCGCTGGCCCGCTTCGTCGCCTTCGCCTACGCAGGATGCGATCCGGAAGAAATGGGCATCGGCCCCGTCTACGCCGTTCCCAAAGCGCTCAAACTCGCGGGACTCTCATTGGACGACATGGCTGTCATCGAGTTGAACGAAGCCTTCGCGTGTCAGGCCCTCGCCGTCATTCGCCAGCTCGGCCTCGATCCCGCCCGCGTCAACGTCAATGGCGGAGCCATCGCCCTCGGCCATCCTCTGGGCTGCACCGGCGCCAAACTCACCGCCACCCTCCTCGGCGAATTAACCCGCCGCAAAGCCCGCTACGGCCTCGTCACCATGTGCGTCGGCGGAGGCATGGGGGCTGCCGGTATTTTCGAAAATCTGGCATGACATAACCGGCCTCAAAACCACCTGCTTCTCCAGTTTGCCGTCCAATCAGCGTACGATTTCCTGTCGAGGTCCCCTCACCATGGCCACTGTTTCGCTTCCTAAAATCATCCCCGGCGGCACCTTCCTCATCTCCAACGCCGCTCCCGAAGACATCTTCACTCCCGAAGACTTCACCGAAGAGCAGCAGGAAATCGCCCGCACCACTGCCGGGTTCGCCGAGAAATCCATCCTGCCCCGCGCCTCTGAAATCGAAGCCAAAAACTTTTCCGTCACCCGCGAGCTCATGCTCGAAGCCGGACAACTAGGCCTCCTCGCCGTCGATGTTCCCGAAGCCTACGGCGGCCTCGCCCTCGACAAAGTCACCTCCGCCCTCGTCTCCGATCGCATCGCTGTTTCCGCCAGCTTCTCCGTCAGCTTCAGCGCGCACACCGGCATCGGCACGCTGCCCGTCATCTGGTACGGCACGCCCGCGCAAAAAGAAAAATACCTGCCCCGGCTCGCTTCCGGCGAATGGATCGCAGCCTACGCCCTCTCCGAATCCTCCTCCGGATCCGACGCGATGAACATCCGCGCCCAGGCAAAACTTTCCGCCGACGGCCAACACTACATCCTCAACGGCGAAAAGATGTGGATCTCCAACGCCGGATTCGCGGACCTCTTCATCATCTTTGCGAAAATCGACGGAGATAAATTCTCCGCCTTCCTCGTCGAACGCGACACCCCAGGCCTCACCATCGGCGCGGAAGAACACAAGCTCGGCATTCGCGGCTCTTCCACCTGCCCGCTTGTTCTTTCCGACTGCGCCATCCCCGTCGGCAACCTCCTCGGCGAATCCGGCAAGGGCCACCACATCGCCTTCAACATTCTCAACGTCGGCCGTTACAAATTAGGCGCAGCGACCCTCGGCGGCGCGCGTCACTCCCTGCGCAACGCTATCCGTTACGGAAAACAGCGCACTGCCTTCGGTAAGCCCATCCTCGCGTTCGGCCTGCTTCAGGAGAAAATCGCCCAGGCCGCGGCCGGCATCTTCGCCGGAGAAGCTCTCGTCTATCGCGTCGTCGGCGCCATTGATGCGGCTCTCGCCACGTTGCCCCCCGACGCGCCCGCCAGCGAAACGCAGAAGCGGATTGAGGACTACGCCGTCGAGTGCTCCATCGTGAAAGTGTGGTGTTCCGAGATGCTGGAGCGCGCCGTCGACGACTGCGTCCAGATTCATGGCGGCTATGGATACGTCGAAGAGTATCCGGCGGAGCGCAGCTACCGCGACGCCCGCATCAATCGCATCTTTGAAGGCACCAACGAAATCAACCGGCTCATCATCACCGGCTTCATGCTGAAACGGGCGATGCAGGGACGCCTCGCGCTGCTTCCCGCTATCGCCAAAGTGATGGACGAAGTCATGTCCGGCTCGACGCTCCGCTCCGGCAGCGAGGAGTCGTCCTCCCCGCTCGCCTCCGCAACAGCCCTGCTCGCCAGCGCGAAAAAGCTCGGCCTCTTCTGCTCCGGCGCCGCCAGCCAAAAACACCCCACCAACCTGCCCGATCAGCAGGAAATCATGGGCGCGCTCGCCGACATTCTCATCGAAATCCTTGTGATGGAATCGGCCATTTTGCGCGCAGAAAAATTCTCCGGCCGCAGCGCAACCGCGATCGGCCTGGCGCAACTTACAGCTGCCCGCTCGTTCCGCATCATTCAGAATTCCGCTGAGCGGATTCTCGGCGCTATCGCGGAAGGCGACATGCTCCGCACGCAAATGGCAATCTTCCGCCGCCTCGCCAAGCACGACCCCCTCAACACCGTTGCCATCGGTCGCACTATCGCCGAAAAAATGATCGCGGCCGAGCGCTACACAGTCTAACCCGAACTGCTCAGCAAGCCCTCCACCAGGGCCGCCCACTCCTCATCGAAGGCGGCGCGATGATATCCGCGCCCTGCCCTCTCGTACCAATATTCCGCGTTCGACGCCGCGCCCTCTTTGCGATGCAGATACGCATGCACCGCCATCCCATCTTTCGTCTCTAACTCATCCACCAGCCCATGCGCATGCGTCCAATCGCCTTTGGCATCCCACCAAAGCGCAGCCAGCGGCACGCTCAGATTCTGTGGAGGCGCTTCCGACGCGAGCGAAGACCGAAAATCTTCGAAATTCATAGCGACCCCTCCAATCGCAACGCTACTGCAGAATCATCTTCCCAATCGTCGCCAACTGCATATTCGACGTTCCCTCGTAAATCGAACCAATCTTGGCGTCCCGGTAAAACTTCTCCACCGGATAATCCTTCACAAACCCATACCCGCCATAAATCTCCACGGCCTTGCTCGCCACTTCCTCGGCCACGCGCGATGCGAACAGTTTCGCCATCGCCGCTTCCTTCACAAACGGAACGCCGGCGCCCTTCATCCGCGCCGCGTTGTAGATCAGCATTCGAGCCGCCTCAATCTGCGTCGCCATTTCCGCCAGCGAGAACTGCACCGCCTGAAACTCAGCAATCGCCTTGCCGAACTGCTTCCGCTCCTTGCTGTACTTCACCGCGAATCCCCACGCGCCTTCGGCCAGCCCCAGCATCTGCGCAGCAATCCCAATGCGCCCCTCGTTTAGCGTCTCAATCGCAATCTTGTAGCCCTTCCCCACCTCGCCCACCACGTTCGATGCCGGCACGCGGCAACCGTCAAACAGCAGCTCGCACGTCGACGACGCGCGAATCCCCATCTTGTCTTCTTTGTGCCCCACCGTGAAGCCGTCCGTCCCTCGCTCCACGATGAACGCCGTAATTCCCCGATATCCGGCCGAAGGATCTACCGTCGCGAACACCAGAAACAGATCCGCCTCCAGCGCGTTGCTGATCCACAATTTCCGCCCGCTCAGCACGTAGCTGTCACCGTCTTTGCGCGCCTGCGTCGTCAGCGAAAACGCATCCGATCCCGATCCCGCCTCGCTGAGCGCGTACGCGCATACCGTCTGCTGCGCCATCCGCGGCAGCCACATCCGCTGCTGATCCGGTGTTGCCCAGCGCAGCAGGGCGTTCACTGCCAGAGTGTTCTGCACGTCCACAATCACGGCCACCGCTGGATCGACGCGCGCAATCTCTTCCACCGCCAGCACCGCGCTGAAAAATGATGCGCCTGCGCCGCCCAGTTCCATCGGCGCTTCAATGGCCATCAATCCCAGTTCAAACAGCTGCCGGAGAACTTCAGGATCGAGCTTCTGCGCCTCATCCATCGCCCGCACCCGCGGAGCAATCTCTTGCTGCGCAAACTGCCGCACCGTGTCGCGCAGCATGGTCTCTTCTTCATTCAGCGAAGTCAGCGGCAGAGGTGTCTCTGCGGCGGCATCAGTTTCTGGCATTTTTGTCTCCTCATGGCCCGTCGCCCGAACGTCAGGCCCGAACCCAAGAGACTACCCTGGCGCTGCTCCTTTGCGCGAGTTTCTGCCGCTCGGCGTTACTCGGTGCCGTACAGCGCTGCGTCGAATTCCTTCCTCGCATCGGGCACCAGCTCGCCAATCTGCACCGCCGGACCCGCTCCGCTGTACCCTGGCATGACCTTCAGGCGTTTTAGAACCTTCAGCGTCAGTCCGGTCAGGGGTCGATCGAGCAAACTGCGCGACGGAACCCATTCCCGCTCTCCAGGCCCGTCCGCCAGCAGCTTCTGCTCGTTGGCGTTCAACCCATATACCGTCACGTAATAATTCGTGTTCGTAATGGAGTGCCGCAGCGTCAGCAGCAGCACATCCTCCATCGCCTTCCCTTCCTTCAACTGCGGCAGCTCCCACATCTCCGGCATTTGCGACGCGTCCGCGGGGCGCCGTTCCAGGAGCACTTCCGACTTCGGCCATTGCCGGCGCTGCACCAACGCCAGCGTCGACTTCCGGCTCAGCATCTTCTTGGTCTGGGGTGACGCATGCACTCCCTGCGTCGCGCAGCCGGCGCGCACCGGACACAACAGGCACTGCGGCCCGCGCGGCAAACACACCGTCGCTCCCAACTCCATCATGGCCTGATTGAAATCCCCCGGCCGCCCCGGATCCACCAAATCTGCCGCATCGCGCCGCAGTTGTCCGCTGCGTGCCGAACCTGCAATCGGCGCAAGGCCCATGTAGCGCATCAGCACCCGCTCCACGTTGCCATCCACAGCCACCACTGGCTCGCCAAACGCGATGCTCGCGACCGCTGCAGCGGTATACACGCCCACGCCGGGCAGCCGGGCTAGCCCCGTTGCCGTGCTGGGAATCACTCCGCCGTACTCTGCCACCACCGCTCGCGCCGATTCATGCAGCGCCCGTGCCCGCCGGTAGTAGCCCAGCCCGCTCCATTGCGCCAACACATCCGCTTCGCTCCCCGCCGCCAGCGACGCCAGATCCGGAAATTTCTTCAGGAAACGGGTGTAGTAATCCACTACCACCGCCACGCGCGTCTGCTGCAGCATCGTTTCCGATACCCAAATCGCATAAGGATCGCGTGTCTGCCGCCATGGCAAATCCCGCGCACATGTATCGAACCAGGCAAGCAGCGCACGGCGGAACTCAGCAACTCCCAGCATGGCCATTCCAGAATTGTACTGGCAGTCAGTCAACTGCAAATGCACAATTCGGGTCACAAAAAAATCGCAGCCGCAGAAGGAATCATGTTCGTTAAGAACTCGTTGCATCCTTCCGGCTTCGCGTTTCAGATACCCTGAACAGTTGGTGTCATGGATATTCCCGCGTACATTCGCCGACTCCCCAAAGCCGAGCTGCACCTCCATCTCGAAGGCACCGTCACGCCCGAAACCCTGGTCGAATTGAGCTTCCTCCACGATTCCGTCCCCCTCGACATCGATCAGGCGCGCGCACTGTTTCAATACACCGACTTCACCGGCTTCCTCCAGGCATTCAAAGCCATTACCGAACACCTGCGGACCGCCGAAGACTACGAGCTGGCCACCTGGCGCATGCTGGAGCGCCTGGGCCGCCAGGGCGTCGTCCACGCAGAAGTCTATGTCTCGGTCGGCGTCGTCTATTACTGGCGTCACTGCGAGTTTGAGCCCCTCTTCGCCGGCATGGAGCGCGCACGCTTCCGGGCCGAAGCCGAGCTTGGCATCACCGTCTACTGGATCTTCGACGCCGTTCGCCACTTCGGCCCGGAGGAAGCCGCGCGTGTCTTCCGCAAAGCCGCCGAGCTCCGCCCCCAGTTCCCATCCATCATCGGCATCGGCATTGGCGGCGACGAACGCCGCACCGGCTCCGAGCCCTTCCGCGACCTCTACACAGAAGCTCGCGACGCCGGCCTCCGCCTCACCGCCCATGCCGGAGAATCCGTCGGCCCCGAAGGCATCTGGGGCGCCCTCAACATCGGCGCGGAACGCGTTGGCCACGCCCTCACCGCCATCCACGACCACGAGCTCATGGAACTCCTGGCCCAGCGCCAGGTCCCACTCGAAATCTGCATCACGTCCAACCTGCGCACCAGTTGCTGCGCGCGCCTCGAAGACCACCCCGTCCGCCGCTACTTTGATTCCGGCCTCATGATCACCCTCAACTCCGACGACCCCGCCCTGTTCGGCAGCGACCTCCAGGACGAGTACCGGCTTGCCCACGATCGCTTCGCTTTTACCCCCGAACACCTCCGCGAACTGGCCGCTAACTCCATCGAAGCAAGTTTTTTACCGCCCGAACGCAAAGTTGCGCTCCTTCGCCGCATCGAATCCCTCGAATGATGTATAGACGGTCGCGTTTTTGACGATCTATACCAACATAGAAGCTGGATGTCCTGGAGCACCCGGTCCTCATTCCCCGTTCATCCGATTTTGGCAATTTCCGGGGTATTATGGACCCATGGCGCGTTGGGGCGAGTGCTTGAATTTTTTCTGCAGGAAGAGGAAGGCTGACGTGACTGAATTGGAATTCTCTGAACCCGCATCGTCCTCCTCCCGCGCTCTCCGCGCTGTGGGATGGACGTCGGTTGCCCTGGGCATTACCGCGCTCGGACTCTATATCGGCCACGAACTCCGCGTCCGCTATAAGTTCAAACACCGCACCCCGTCAGACTTCTACTCCCATGCAGGTGAAGAACTTAGCGCCGACTACGGCATGGGAATCTAGAGGAGCAGGTTTCAGGCGCCAGGTTCCAGATTGCTGGCATGTAGTGGCTGGTCCTGACTTTGTCTAGCCCCTGGATCCTGGTTCCTAGTGTGTCCTCTCCACCAGATACTTCGCCACGGCCTTGAGGCTGTCGACCGCCTCGCCGTACGGCGCCAGTACCGCAAAAGCCTCCGCAATCAGCCGGTCCGCATCGCGCCGCGATGCCTCAATGCCAAATACCGCGGGCCAGGTCGCCTTGTCGCTCGCCACATCCTTCCCCGCCGTCTTGCCCAGATGCGCCGAATCCTGCGTCATGTCCAGCACATCGTCAACAATTTGGAACGCCAGTCCCGCTTTGGTCCCAAACTCCGTCAGTCGCCCAACATCTTCGGCATTCGCCCCGGCGTAAATCCCGCCAGCCACGATGCTCACCCGAATCAGCGCTCCCGTCTTCGCGCGATGGATAGCCAGTACACTTTCCGCCGTCGGTTTGGTGTGCTCACCCTCCAGATCGAGCACCTGCCCGCCAATCATCCCTTCCACTGTGCCCGTCGCCTCGGCGATCAGGCGAACAATGTGCACTGCCCGTTCCGGCGCGCAGTGCAATCCGGCGAGTGTCTGGTAGGCGAGCGTCTGCAGCGCATCCCCTGCCAGAATCGCAATCGCCTCGCCGAACGCGACGTGGCAGGTCGGCTTCCCGCGCCGCAAATCGTCGTTGTCCAGCGCCGGTAAATCGTCGTGGATCAGCGAGTACGTGTGCAGCATCTCAATCGCCGCGCCCAGTTCCTCAATGCCTTCAGGAACGCCCGTTTCTCCGTGAGCTGCCCTCATCGCCCGGGCCGCTTCTCGGGCCAGCACCGGCCGGAGTCGCTTCCCGCCCGCAAACACACTGTGCCGCATGGCTCCGTGAATCGACGCCGGAACCTGCGTCACCGGCGGCAACAGCCGCTCCAGCGCGATGTCAGTCTTCTCGGCGCCCTCGTGGATCACGGCTTTTACATCCATTTGCATTCCCGTAGCTTGTATTGTTTCAGTCGCTTGCATTGTCCCAATTCTAATTGACTGGAACGGGCTGCACCGCTCCTGCCTCAGCAGGCCTCAGCCGCTGCTCCATCACCGCCAACCCTGCCAGCAGGAACAGCGACACCAGCGTCACCCAGCGTCCCACCACCACGTCTTCTGTCGTCTTCCAGTCCACATGCACATCCACATTGCCCTGCAGCACTGGCACAGCGACCAACCCATACCAATGCTCAGCAACCGCATCCACCGGATGCCCGTTCACCGTCACCGCCCACGCTGGAAAGCTTCGCAGCCGCAGCACCAGCGTACCGGCGCGATCCGCGACTCCTCTCCACTCCTTGTGTTCCGGCTGCAACATCACGGCCGCGATTTTGTCGCGGCACTCGACCGGGTTCCCATTCCACGCGGGAACGGCTAGCCCCGATTGAACAGCATCCGAATCGTCCTGCAGCAAGCACGCGCTCGGAATACTCCGTTCCACCATCAGAAAATTGGCGACCGGCGGCGCGTACTCAAACATCCCTTTCGTCCCTTCGCCGTCATAGAACGCCTGCATCATGTTGATCTCTGCGATCTTCCCATTCCTAAAACCGAAAACGGACGTCCCTACGCTGATCCCGACAAAAAGCGAGGCAAAGGCGGCGACCACGAGCTTCCTCCGGCGCGCATTATCGCTCCAAAACGCGAGAGCGGCGAGGATCGCCATCGGAGCTTCCAGCACCAGGTACCAGCGCCATGGAAACTGCAAAATCCGCAGCGCCGGCAAATGCGCCCACACCGGCTCCGTAATCGGCAACTGCAGCAGCAGAACCACGACCGGAATCAACACCAGCAGAACCCGCCAGTTCTTCGCCGCCGGCAGTCTGCCGTGCTTCCTTGCAATCAGCGCACCCACCAACGTCGCTGCCAGCATCGCCGCGCCAACCCACGATACCTGGCGCAGCATCACGTCATGCCCATACAGCTTCGGCTCCGAGTGATGGGCAAAAAACCAGCTGTTCTCGATCACATATTGCTCAGCGGTGATCGCGTAGTGCAGGTTCATCCATCCCCGTTCCCAAACCGCAGGAATCAGATAGATGGCCGCCGCGCCAAGTCCCAAAACCGTAGCCTTCCCAGCACGCAGAACCGGTGCCGCCGTCCGTTCCACCACCGACAACACCAACGCGATCGCAGCGAGCAGATAAAGCGCCATGATCAGCGCAGGCCCGTTGCTCAGAGCGGTCGCCGCTACCGCCAAAGCCAGCGGTGCCGCGGACCCATCAAACGCATCCCTGAGCCATCCACCCTCAGGATTCCGCCGGCGCAGCATCAAGAGCAAAATCAGCGGAATCCAAATTCCCGCCGCCAACTCGCCGTACGCGGCCCTCCGGTAGGCGCAGAACAGCGCATAGCCGAAAAAAATCGCGACGCACCCCGCCAGCGTTGCCGGGCCCTCCTCCATCACCTCGCGCCCCAGCGCTCGATTCGCCAGGCCTGTCCCGGCAAGCATCAGGAACAACAGCACGATCGGCACCGCGGGCCACGGCAGAATGATCCCGAGAATCGCTCCTGCGGCCCACGTCAATGGCGGATAGAAAACAAACCGCGGCTCCCCCGCGCCCAGGTTCGGGCTATCCGCCCAGTGCGGATGGAGAGCCCCCATCGTAATGTCCCGTTCCGCATCGAGCCAGGAAGTGAAATGGAAATCGAAATCGCTGCCGCGTGGTGCGCCGCGCACCAGCAGCGGCCCCACCGCAATCAGCGCAGCCAGCAGAATGATCGCCGGCCCCCTCCATCTGCTCCGGTCCATCGTGCCTGTCCGGATCATTGTCTTATCCAACTCGCCCCTTCCCAATCCTCACGCCCGTCGCCGTGGGTCTCCCCGGCCAAAGGCAAGTGTAATCATCACCGCCAAAAATGAAATACCCAATCCGGCCCACGCATCCCACGTCGTCCGCCACTGCACGTCAATCTCATTCGAGCCTGCCTCAATCGGAATCGCCATCCACCCGTCGCTGCGCGGCGTCGTCGTCCCCTCCATCCCGTTCCGCGTCACGCCCCATGCCGGATAATCCATCAGCCGCAGAATGGCATAGCCCGGAGCCGGGCTCTTCACCTGGAATTCCATGTGCTCCGTCTTCCATCGCTCGATCTTCACTTCGGCCGGCAGCGCAATGTCTCCGAACGATCCGCTCTCCACACGCACCTGCGGCCCGGTCTCCGGCGGATCGCTGTCCGCACCCACCGGCGTGTATTCGTCCGTCCCCGCAAACCCCGTTTGCTGGAACGTCGTTCGCTGCGCCTGCACGTTGTCCTCGTCATCGCAAACCTGCCAGAACGCTTTCGATGCAAAAGCCGCCATCCCGCCCGCCAGCACCAGCAACACCAGCGCGCGCACTGCCAGCGTTCTCCGCGTCGGAAACCCTCTGGCCAGCGCCAGCCCCGCCAGCGCCGCGAAAATCATCCCCAGCACCAGCATCCACCGCCAGGGAAACTGCAAAAACTCAAGCTTCGGCGCTAACCGCCAAACCATCCCGCTCCAGCGAAATTGCAAAGCGCACACCGCCGCCCCCGCCACCACCAGCGGCAGCCATACCGGACTCTTCCGCCGCCGCGCAATCCACGCACAAATAAGCGACGCCACCATCAGCGCCACCACCACCCACGACGCCAGCCGCAGCACCTGATTGTGATAATTCAAATCGAACAGCTCGTCCGGCGACCCCGCCAGCCGCGCATACCCAAACAGAAAGCTGTCCTGAACCCGCATCAGCGGCCCAATCGCCCGGTCAATCTGCACCCACCGCTGCTCGTAGATCGCTGGCGCCAGCCAATATGCCGCCAGCCCCAGCCCCAGCGGCACCGCGCACGCCGCCCGCGCCACCAGCTTCCACGAACGCTGCTGCACCGCTGCCACCGCCACCAGCAGCGCCAGCAAATAGCACCCCATCACCCCCGCCGGCGCGTTCGTCAGCCACACCGCCGCCACCGTCAGCGTCAGCGGCAGCCACGACTTCGCCTGCCGCAGCCCATACAGCACCAGCAGCGGAATCCACACCGCCGCCAGCAACTCCGCCAGCGCGGCGCGTTCGTACACCAAAAACATCATGTAGGGATTCAGCACGTACAAACAAGCCGCCA
Organism: Acidobacteriaceae bacterium; assembly: GCA_035482355.1. Taxonomy (GTDB): domain Bacteria; phylum Acidobacteriota; class Terriglobia; order Terriglobales; family Acidobacteriaceae; genus Palsa-343. The sequence continues at coordinate 16,111 of DATHQV010000032.1, forward strand.
CCGCAGCGTTGTCGTCGCCCGCCCACTCCCGCGCCATCGCACGAAAGCTCCACGCCGCGCCCAGCAGCGCCACCAGCACAAATGCCAGCGGCGTCCACGCCCACGGCAGCACGCAGCCCAAAGCCGCTCCCAGAAACCGGCTCAGCGGCGGATAAAAAACAAAGCGCGGCTCCCCGGCCAAATAATTAGCCGAAGCCGCCCAGTGCGGATTCAGGACTCCCTGATGCCAGCTCCGCGCCGTCTCAAGCCAGTTCTGCAGATGAAAATCAAAATCCTGCCCGCACGACGTTCCCCGCCACGCCAGCGGCAGCACCGCAATCCCCACCACCGCCAGCATCAGCGAGCGTCGCCGGATCGCGCGCGTAGCCTCGCTCGCCACGATGGCCGGAAACTGAAACGAAATCCTCACGGCTCCAGCCGCAGCGTGTGCGCCGTGGCCGCCGCCACCGCCGCATCGCTGAATGGCAGCGCAAACGTCTTCCCCCCGTACCAGTACGGCCACTGGTCCCGGTAGTACGCGCTCATCGGATCGCCCGACTCGCCCATCACGATGTTCTCCGTCGCTCCATCCACCTGGCTCCAGTCAATCGTGAATCTCTGCGACGGCCCAAATGTCCGCGCCACACCCTTCACCGTCGTCCCATCGCCGGACTGCGGCTGCGGCCCCGTTCCCGTCCAGTCCTTGAACCACGGCAGCATCCCAAACAGCGGATGCTCCACATCCACCGGGTGGGCCACCCCATACTGCCAGTGCGTCAGATCCGCCGGCGCGTGCGCCTGGGCTAACCCTTGCCGAACCATGTCAGCCAGAAAATCGTCCCAGCTCGCGTACTGCTTCGGCAGCCACGCCGCCGGCTCTTTCATCAGGATTTGTTCGCCCGCGTACGTGCTCTCCGCCCAGTGATACAGCCTCCATTGATCGCCCAGTTTCGGCTTCAGGATCATCGGCCAAAACACGCTCTTCGCCGCCGCCACAATCGCTGCCGGCGCCGAATCCACTCCCATCGCTCCATCCCACGTCCGCAGCAGGTCCGCCGCCTGGCGCAGTTGCGCATCTGCGCGGCCCGCATGGTCGATCCCATACGCCAGCCGCTGCGCGATCTCCTGATTCACCTCGGAGTACACATCCGTTTGCAAAGTCAACATGTCCTGCTGTGTCAGCTTGTCCTTCGGAGCCAGCCATTTCCAGATGCGCTCGTTGCGATACGGGTCGGCCCACTCCAGGGTCAGCGGCGTCGGATCGTTGTCCGGCGTCACGCGCGCATTCGCCGTCGCCAAAATTCCGTCCGGAGGATCGAACGACGACGGCAGCTGGTCCAGCGTCAGAAATCCCTTCCACTCATGCAGGCTGTCATGAATCGGCACGCCCGCCAGTCCGCCCGGCCGGTTCGGGATGAACCCCACCGCCTGGTATCCGATATGCCCCTGATCGTCCGCGTACACCACATTCTGCGTCGGCGCGAACCACTGCCCCAGCGCCGCATGAAACTCCGTCCAGTTCTGCGCCTTGTTCATCCCCAGCAACGGAAACCCCGCAGACTTCGGGTCGTAGACCGACCAGTCCAGCGCCAGCGTCCGCGTCTCTCCAGGAATCAGCGGCGAAATCACCATGCCGTGCCCGGTCCGCTGCACATCCACTGTCACATCCCGGCCCCAGCGCACATGGAT
>DATHQV010000033.1:0-2405 GCA_035482355.1 Acidobacteriaceae bacterium
AAACGTCCATTTCGAAGATCGCCTCGAAGGCGGGCGTCTGGTCTTCGATTACCGGATGCGGCCGGGAGTTGTGGAACGCAGCAATGCGCTGGATTTAATGCGCGCCGTGGGTCTGGACGTGTGAGTCACATTTTATTTCACCCGCATTTTCATTAACTTGCGATCTATACCGCCGCGTACTCCCGCAGCGGCTGTTACAGTCCAATCGAGAACCAGGTCGTACCCATGACGTATCTGGTCGCTAAGCCGTACAGTCCTCGAGGCTTCCATGAGAAGGCCTGGTCGTGTCAACCGGAAACCCGTTTTTTTCGTCCGGGCAACCGGAATTCTTTCCAGGCCGACCAGCGGGAGGCACCGCGAGGCCGTAGGTCACTCCTTCATAGATCGGTTTTTCCGGCCGGAGCGTCCGCAATGCGGATCGCCGACCAGCGGGAGGCGCACCCTTGTGGGCCTGACCCGCTCGCTCCTTCGCCCCTGCCGCCGATTCGCCCTGCTTCCATACGCACTCTGCTGGGGAGCTCTCCGGCTCCGGTGCCCTTTGGGGTTCTGAATCTTAAATCGGGCGCTGCCATCTCTGTCTCGAAGTGAGCGGGCTCCGTTTCCGAAGCACTCCTTCCGCCTCGAGGTCGCAGTCGCCCGAACTCGGCGCCTGGGCTTGCAAAACTTCCGGGCCGTCAGGCTGCTGCAGCCACCGCTCCGCTGTTGCGCAACGGCTCGTAGACTTCGCCCGTTACCCACAACCGATGCAGCAGAACAGCCAACTTCCTTGCTACCGCCACAATGGCTCGCTTCTTCGCCTTCTTTGACTTGCTGCCCCCCTGGGCCAGTTTCCATCCCCATCGCTTCAGGTCTGTATCCGGCCCCGGGCGCGAGAGGATTCGATGCGCTGCCTGCACCAGCAGAACCCGCAGATAGCCGTCTCCTTCTTTGGTGATCGGCAACTCCGGTTCCCGTTCACCGGATTGGCTGCTCCTGGGCCGCAGTCCCAGATAGCAACCCACATCTCTGCTCCTGCGGAACCGGTTCGGTTCCTCGATTGTCAATACGAACGTCAGAGCGATCAGTGTCCCCACTCCCCATACCTGTTCGAGGAGTTTCGTTTCCGGATATTCCGTCCGGGCGATCTGCTCCAGTTCCCGATCGCATTTTTTGATCTGAACCGTTAACTGTTCCACCTGTACCAGCAAAGGCTCCAGTTGCCCGGCTAACCATTCCGGCAAATCTTCTGTCCGGGCCATACCCATCTGGTCGGCATCGCATCCCGGCAGTCGCTCGCCGGCCGATTTCGCCAAACCGCGGGCCGTGTTGATCAGCGATGTCCGCGTCTCCACCAGCGCCGCGCGCACTCGAATCCTCATCAGATGCGCCTGCGCCTGCTCGCCCCGGTGCCGGATTGGCCGCAGCAATGCCGGATCCACACGCGCCAGGCGCGCCAACATGCGCGCATCCATCTGGTCATTTTTCCGGCTGCTCGCCGTGATGGCTTTTACTTCCCGCGCATTGGCCACGATCACCTCATGACCGAAGCTCGCCAGAAGCTGGCTGACCCATCGTGAATGGCCGCCCACTTCGATTGCCACACGACACGCCGGCATCGCGCCGAACTTCTGCGCCATTGCTTTTCGCGTCGTCGCAACACTTCCTTCCACCCCTTTGTCACTGCTGCCGGTGAGCGCGCAGTACCAACTCGTTTTATCGCCCAGATCGATGCCGATCGTCACAGGATCGCGTTCGAGCGCTGCCTTGCCGCGCTTCGGGCTCTTTTCGCTGCTGCTATGCTTCTTCATGCCGGTCTCCTCCTTGCACCTCGAGTGCGTTTCCGATTGGGATAGCTTATCGCTAAGCCCGCATGGAGACCGGCCTTCTCATCCCATCTCTGGTCGCGGTGAATGCATAAACAATGGGCGGCAGGCGCTCCCGTCATTGGTGCGGCCCCGGTTCCTTCCGGGAGACCAAAAAGGCCCTCACCCGAGGGTTTATCGGGTAGTGGAGCGCTCCGCATTTTTTGTTAGCCGTCACGAAACGAAGATCGATTTCCAGGACTCCTCATCGCGGCCAACGCTGAGCTTCTTGTCCGCGCGAACCAGCGGGAGACGCAGCAATCCCGGGTCGCGTTCGATACGCTGCAGCAACTCGGAATCCGTGACCTTGAGATACCGCAGTCCCGCGTCCACGTAAGCCTTGCCTTCCGTGTCGATTAACGCGGCAAGACCGAACCGCTGCACGAATCTCCCGATTTCCGCCGGGGCCATGGGTTTCTGTTTCAGATCCACCAGTTGAACAGGTATGCGGCGCTCTTTGAAAAATCGTTCGGCGGCACGCGTCGCCTGCGAGTTCTTGACACCGAAAATCTGGACCGTGGGCATCCTGGCTTGATTGTCGCGTGTGCCACAATAAGAAGCGTA
>DATHQV010000034.1:0-6495 GCA_035482355.1 Acidobacteriaceae bacterium
CGAAGGCTGCCCCCTCGTATACGACCTGCGCCACCGCCATCTCCCCATTCCGCCCGCATAAACTAAATCCGTGCCGCTCACCCTCTACACCGCCACCACCAACCCCGGCAAACTCCGCGACTTCTCCATCGCCGCAACCGACAGCGGCATCCTCATCCAGCCGCTCCCCAACCTCCACGCCATTCCTGCGCCAGAAGAAGACCAGCCCACCTTCGCCGGCAACGCTCGTCTCAAAGCCGAGTACTACAGCCGCCACACCAGCGGCTACGTCCTCGCCGACGACTCCGGCCTGGAAGTCGTCGCCCTCCACGGCGAACCAGGCGTCCGCTCCGCGCGCTATGCCCAGGACGCAAACTTCACTGCCGCCGCCTCATCTACAGACGAACGCAACAACCTCTACCTGCTCGATCGCATGAACGGCATCGCGCAACGCAGCGCCCGCTACCGTTGCGTCCTCGCCTTAGCCCGCGCCGGCAAAACCCTCTTCACCGCCGATGGCCGCGTCGAAGGCGAAATCCTCACCACTCCCCGCGGCCACGGAGGCTTCGGCTACGATCCCTTATTTTTTCTGCCGGAACTCGGGGCGACCATGGCTGAGATTTCTCTCGAACAAAAACACACCCTCAGCCATCGCGGACGCGCCTTCCGCGCCCTGCTTCCCCAACTCGCAAATCTGTAATCGGGCTCGCTCTCTATCTCGCTCACGCGAACTCGATCTTCGCTTCCACGACCCGCGTCTGCGCCCGCCGCAAAATCTCCACGGAAGGCTCATTCGTCGTCAGCGCGTCGATCACGATCCCATCCACAATCTCCGCAAACGCCGGCAAGCTCCGCGTCCGCGGCAGCCGCTTCGCGCCCAGCGAAATCTCCTCGATCCGGCTGTAGCAGGGCACCGCGGCCTGCAACTCCGCGCTCCGCCACGTCGACAGCCGCACCCCCACCGTCCCATACCCGGTGCGCGCCAAATCCACTTCCGGCCGCGCCACAAACCGCAAAAATTCATATGCCGCTTTTTTATTCTTACTGCCTCGCGCCATTCCCAGCGTCCAGAACACCGACAGCGAAACCGGATCGATCCCCTCGTCTGCCGGGATCCGCGCAATCCCTACCTTGCCCTTCAGCGGCGAACCCTCCACCTCGCTCCGCGCCGCAAATCCAAACCAGTTCACCATCAGCGCAACGCCGCCCTCCAGAAACACATCGCCGGACTGCGTTGAATTCAGTTCCTGCGAATCCGGATGGCACATGCCCGCATCCCGCACCGCGTTCCTGTAAAAATCCAGAGCCTTAACCGCCTGCGGACTATCCACGCATGCGCGCCCCGCTGCATCCACCAGCGAGCCGCCGCGGCTCCAAACCTGCAGCGCAAAATCGTACAGCGTATTGTGCCCATCCGGATACGCTGCGAACAGGGTCCCGTACCGCCCCTCCTCTGGCCGCGTAAAGTACTTTGCCACATCGGCAAACTCCTGCCAGTTCCGCGGCGGAGCCAATTCGTATCCGTATCGGTTACCAAAGGCATCGCGCTCGTGCGGATCCTCAAACCAGTCTCTGCGATAGATCAAACATTCCGGCCCGTCATGCCACGGCAGGCTCGAAACCGCATTGCCAAAGCACACCGGTTCCGCAATTGACCGCGCCCACCCACCCGGCCAGTCCGGCAACGGCGCAGCCTTCATCTGCTGAGCCAGATCCTCCAACAATCCCTGCGCCATCGCTTCCGCCAGCCAATCCGTCACAAAAAACGCAAGGTCCCAACGCCCATCGCGAAACCCGCCCTGGTGAAAAATTCCGTCATAGAGCTCGTGGATCGTCACCACGTCCGTTTCCACGCGAATCTCGGTCTGCGCCTCATGGAATGCCGCAATCTCCGCCGCCAGTGCATTCTCAAAATCCGAAAAATCGCGAAGCAAAATCCTGATCGTTGTCATGCGCCAATCTCCACCAGAATCTTCCGCATCGACGCCGGATCCTCGCTCCACCGCTCGAGCGCTGCCCCCGCTTCCTCCAGCGGAACCACCAGGCTCACTGCATCCTCCACCGGATATCGTCCCGCGGTCAGCATCGCAATCACCTCGTCGAAATCCTCAACCGTCGCATTCCGCGCGCCCACAATGTCCAGTTCCTTCTGCACGAAAAGCCGTGTCTCGTAGGTCACCGGCTCCTTCGCATACCCGATATACACCACGCGCCCCGTGAACGCCACATAATCCACTGCCAGCCGGAACGTCTGCGGCGTTCCCACCGCTTCAATCACCACATCCGGCCCCTCGCCGTGTTTTGCGCGCCCCACCACCTCGACAGTCTTGTGATCCCGCGCGTCCACCGCTTCCTGCGCGCCGGCTCGCCGCGCCAGTTCCAGCTTCGCCGCATCCTGATCCATCGCAATCACCCGCGCTCCGCGAAACGCCGCCGCCGAAACCGCGCCCAACCCCACCGAACCGCAACCAATCACCAGCACCGTATCGTCCGCGGTCACGCGTCCCCGCCGCACCGCATGTGCGCCCACCGTCAGCGGTTCAACCATCGCCAGCGTGCGCAACGGCAATCCTGGCGCGACCTTCAGCTTCGTCCATTTGGTCAGCAGGTATTCTGTCAGCGCCCCATCGCGCTGCACCCCCAGAGTCTGGTTATTCCTGCACGCATTCACGCGCCCGCGCAGGCACGCAGCGCACGCGCCGCAATTCGAGTAGGGAAGCATCGTCACCGCCATCCCCACCGTGAACTGCTCCGGAACTCCCGCGCCCAGCTCCTCAATCGTCGCCGCAATTTCATGCCCCGGGATCCGCGGATAGCTCACCAGCGGGTTCCTTCCTGCAAACGTGCTCAAATCCGATCCGCACATCCCCACCACGCGCACCCGCAGCAGAACCTCGCCCACCTTCGGATTCCCCGGATGGTGCACCTCTGTCAGTCGCGCCCGTCCCGGAGCTCCCAGCACCAAAGCCCTCATCGAATGTCCCCTTCGCCGCGCCTGCTGGCGGCTCACGCACCCGCGCAGATAGAATAGCGGCCAATCGCGAAAGCCGCATTGCTATGTCTTATCCGCGCATCGACGCGCACCATCACATCTGGCACTACTCGCCCGCCGAATATGGCTGGATCGACGACGCCATGGCCTCTATTCGCCGTGACTTTCTCCCGCCCGACCTCGCCGAAGAGATCCGGCCCGCCCAAATCGACGCCGTCATCTCCGTTCAGGCTCGCCAAACCCTCGTCGAAACCGCATGGCTCCTTGAAATGGCTGCCGCCAACCCCTTCATCGCCGGAGTCGTAGGCTGGGTCCCGCTCACCGATCCCAGCTGCCCTTCGCTGCTCGAGAAACTCGCCGGCCGCACGCCCCTCAAAGGCGTCCGTCACGTCCTCCAGGCCGAACCCGACTCGTACTTCGATCGCGTCTCCTTCAACGACGGCATCCTCCATCTCCGCGTCCTCAATCTCACCTACGACATCCTCATCGTCCACCACCAGCTGCCCGCGGCCATCCGCCTCGTCGATCGCCACCCCAACCAAATCTTCGTCCTCGACCACATCGCCAAACCGCCCATCCGCGCTGGCGAAAACCAGCCCTGGGCCGACAATCTCGCTGAACTCGCGCAACGCCCCAACGTCTTCTGCAAACTCTCCGGCATTGTCACGGAAGCCGACTACACATCGTGGACGTACGAACAAATTCTGCCCTACATGGAATCCGCCCTCCAGGCCTTCGGCCCCACGCGCCTCCTCTTCGGTTCAGACTGGCCCGTCTGTCGCGTTGCCACTACCTACAGCGACTGGGTGCGCACCGTCGAACGTTTCGCGCAATCCCTCTCTGAAGACGAACGCAAAGCCCTCTTTCACTCGAACGCCGTCCGCGCCTACAACCTCGCCATATAAAGGACCCCGCATTGACCTCCGTGCCCGCCCGTCCCACCGTCGCCGCCGAAAAGAATCCGCCCCATCTCATCCCCCCCGGCCAACTCGCCGTATTCTCCGTGGTCACCGCGCTCTTTTTCCTCTGGGCCATTCCCAACAACCTCAACGACATCCTCATCCGCCAGTTCATGAAGTCCTTCGCCATTGGCCGCCTCCAGGCCGGCCTCGTGCAATCGGCCTTTTACATGGGTTACTTCGTGCTCGCCATTCCCGCCGGACTCGTCACCCGCAAGGCGGGATATAAAGCAGGCATCCTCACCGGCCTCTGCCTCTTCGGAACCGGATCGCTGCTCTTCTGGCCCGCCGCGCTCGCCGACCGCTATCTCTACTTCCTCATCGCGCTCTTCGTTATCGCCAGCGGCCTCTCGTTTCTTGAAACTTCCGCCAACCCCTTCATCGCGGAAATGGGCGACCCCCGCACCTCCGAGCGACGCCTCAACTTCGCTCAGGCCTTCAATCCCCTCGGCTCCATCGGCGGAGCGTTCCTCGGCACCATCTTTATCTTCTCCGGCATCGAGCTCAAGCCCGATCAAATCGCCGCGCTCCAGACGCAGCATCAATACCAGGCCTATCTGCGCTCTGAAATCCTCCGCGTCGTCCATCCCTACCTGGTGCTCGCGGGCATCGTCTTTCTTCTCGCCATCATCATCGCGCGTACCAAATTTCCCCAGGTTGGCACCGAACACGCGACCGACCCCACCGCAACGCCGCAACCTCCCGGCAGCCTGCTTCGCTCCCATTTCATCGCCGCCGTCGCTGCGCAATTCCTCTACGTCGGAGCTCAGGTCGGTACGTGGAGCTACTTCATTCAGTACGCCCAGCAGTACACCAGCGTCCCAGAACGCGTTGCCGGATACCTCCTCACCGGCACCCTCGCCGCCTTCGCCGTCGGCCGCTTCTTCTCCGCGTGGCTCATGCAGCACGTCCGCCCGCACCGCCTCACCGGCTTCTACGCCATCGCCAACACCGCACTCGCCCTCGTCGCCGTGCTGCATCCCGGCTGGGTCGGCATGTGGAGCCTCTTTCTCACCAGCTTCTTCATGTCCTCCATGTTTCCCACCATCTTCGCGCTCGGCATCAAAGAACTCGGCGACAAAACAAAAATCGGCGGCTCCGTCCTCGTCATGTCCATCATCGGCGGAGCCGTGCTCACGCCCGCCATGGGCAAGCTCTCAGAAATGGGCCACGGCGTGGCCCTCGCCTACGCCGTCCCCGTGGTCGCGTACTGCGGAGTAGCCCTCTACGCCTTCCTCGCCTCGCAGCCCCGCCCACGCATCGCCTGATTGGGGCCAACTAATACCGGGTGCCCCATATCTGCCCGGTTTTGGCAGATGTGGGCAATGCGCGAAGCGCATCCGCTTTCCTGCTTGCCCAGCTTCAAATGCTGACCATCGTGCTCCCCGTCCGCCCGCTCACAGCAAACTCAGAGCACTCAATACCCCGTGGCCGAAGCGAAAGCGAAGGGCGGCGGCAAAAGAGCCAGGCTTCAGCCTGGCGTCACGGCGGCCCAATCGTTCGGGCCTTTAGGCCCGGCGCCTCATCAAACCGGCTGCCCCATGTCCCTGTGTTTGGCAACGTGGGGTGGCGCATCACAACACCAGCACCGCCGCAATCTCCCCCGCCGTCAAACCATCCGCCGTATCTGGGACCACCAGGAACCCATTCGCCTGCGCCGCTGCAGCCAAATCCCCGGAACCCTGCCAGCTGATCCGCCGCACCCGTGCCCCCCGGACATCGCTCTCCATGCGCGCCGGTAAAAATCGCGTCAGCCCCGCCTTCACCCGCACCTCTTCCTCCACGCGCGCCAGCACAAACCGTGGATCAACGTCCGTCTCGCCCGCCAGCGTACGCACGATCGGCGCGGCAAACAGCGCAAACGTCACCATCGTCGAAATCGGATTCCCCGGCAGCCCTAAAAAATAAACCTCAGGCAGTTTCCCAAACACCACCGGTTTTCCCGGCTGGATCCGCGCTCCCGTGAAGAAAAATTCCGCCCCCAACGCCAGCAGTGCCTGCTCCACAAAATCGAATTTCCCCATCGAGACGCCGCCCGTCAGCAGCACCAAATCGCACCGCTGCGCCTCGGCAATCGCCCGCTCCGTCGCCACCGGCTCATCGGGAACGATCGGAAACATCTCCGCCACGCCGCCCGCTGCCGTCACCTGTGCCGCCAAACTGTAACGATTCGAGTTACGAATCTGATGCGCCAACGGCGTCTCATTCACTTCCACCAGTTCGTCTCCCGTCGCCAGAATCGCCACCCGCGGCCGTGCGAACACGCCAACCTCCGCCGCCCCGCACGAAGCTGCAGCCCCAATCTCCGTGATCCCCAACCGCCGTCCCGCGGGAATCACAACATCCCCCGCGCGCGCCTCCGCCCCAGCCGGCACCACGTTCTCGCCCGCAGTGATCTCACGCGGCCCCGTCAACGTCACATGTCCGGCGGAATTCGCCACGTGCTCCACCATCACCACGCAATCGGCCCCTGCGGGAACCGGCGCGCCCGTCATAATCTCCACTGCTTCACCTGGAGCAATCGCCCCGCCCGCCCACCCTTCCCCCGCGCGCAACTGCCCAACC
>DATHQV010000035.1:0-29673 GCA_035482355.1 Acidobacteriaceae bacterium
ATGAAGCCAGGGTAAATCCAGGTCGAGGCGGTAAGCATTCACCTGATTGCGACGGAGAGATACGGCCAGTGAGCAATATGGTGCGAATATGATCACCGTGCGCAGCAGCACGCGGCACAGTCAAAGCGGCACGGTCTTGTCGCTGTTCTTCCCAATTTCTTAGCGCGAAGCACCCGATCTTCCGCCAGCAGTTTCATCGCGGACCGTTTCACCGCTAACCGGCCGTTCGCTGTCTTACTCCAGCCGAAGCGCCGTCATCGGATCGACCCGGGTCGCCCGCTTCGCCGGAACCCATACAGCCAGCAATGCCACGACGATCAAAAGCGTAGGCGTCACGACGAACGCCATCGGATCCCACGCCTTCACGCCGAACAGGAAGCTGGCCAGAAAACGCGTCAGCCAAAACGCCCCACCAATGCCCAGCACCACGCCCAATCCCGCCAGCAGCATCCCCTGGCCGATGATCATGTTCCGAAGATTTGAGGCCTGCGCCCCCAGCGCCATGCGCACGCCGAGTTCCTGCGTCCGTTGTTGAACGGAGTAGGACATCACGCCATACACCCCAATCGCGGCCATCAGCAGTCCAGACGATCCGAACACGATGAGCAGCAGCATGTTGAAGCGCTGACGCGCCGTGTTCAGCGCCTCAATCTCATTCATGCTGCGGATGTGCGCGACCGGCAGCCCTCCGCTGGCTTCGCGCAGCGCAGCGGTGACCGGCGCGGTCAGGCTATGCGGTTCCACCTTGGTGCGAACCACCCACCACAGTGGCGTCACGCGCGAGTTGAGCGCGGTTTCGAGGTCCGGCATCTGCGCCAGCGGAATGTACATCGTGGGTTCGGGGTCCCGATCAGGCCCACCATCGTGCGTATCGCCGACGATGCCGATAACTTGCCGCGATGGCTCAGCAAATGCCGGACCAGCGCCAGGCCCAATCAGAATGCGGTCCGTGAGCGGATCGCCCTTCGGCCAATATTGTTTTGCCATCGCTTCGTTAATGATCGCCACGCCCGGCGCGGCTCCATCGTCCTGCTCGGTGAACGCCCGGCCGCGCAACACGGGAATTTTGAGAGTTTCGAAATAGCTCCAAGACGTTGAGTAGAATCCTGCCCCACCCGTGAACGGCGAGTTGGTCCTGGGCCGCCCCACCACATCAAAGACCATCCCGAAATTGCGATACATCGGCATACCGTTGGCGACGCCGGCATCCATCACTCCAGGCACCGCCATCAGCCGCTCTCTGCCATCGCGAATTACCTGCGCCACCGGCGCCGTCTTCTGAAAGCGATCGCCGCTCATCGACATCGCCATGGTTAGCACGTTATCCAGGTTGAACCCGGGATCCACGGCCTGAATCTTCAGGAATGTCCGGATCAGCAGAGCCGCCCCAATCACCAGAACCAGCGCCAGAGCCATCTCGCCCACCACCAGCGTCGAGCGAAGTTTGCCGCTGCGAAAACCCATACCGGAGCGGCCAGAATTTTCGTTGAGCGCAGCGACCAGATTCGGCCGCGACGCGCCGATGGCCGGTACCAAGCCAAACAAAATGCCAGTCAGCACCGAGATCCCCAGCGTGAACAGCAAAATATTGGGATCCAGCGTCACCGCCGAACCATTTTCCCCGAGTCGCGGAATGTCTCCGGGATTGATGGTGAGCAGCAAACGCACGCCCACGAATCCGAGAATCAGCCCCATCAATCCGCCCGTCAGAGAAAGCGTCAGGCTCTCCGTCAGCAATTGGCGGACGATCTGTCCGCGTCCCGCGCCGAGCGCCGCACGCGTCGCCAGCTCGCGCTTTCTTGCTGAAGCTCGCGCCAGCAACAGATTCGCCACGTTGGCACACGCAATCAGCAATACAAATCCCACCGCACCCAGCAACACCATCAGCGGGAACCGCGTATCCCCAATCATCGATTCCTGCAGCGAAGCAACGCTAAACCCGCCATCCGGAGGCAGCGAGTTCGCGCCGTAGAGGCGGCGATATTGGTCCGCCGCCACCCGCAGTTGCGCGTTCGCCTGCGGTATCGTCACGCCTTGCTTCAGCCGCGCCGACACCGTAAAGTAGTGCGCCATATCCTGCGAAGCCAGATCGAACTGGAACGGCACCCATAAATCGGCGGGCGTTTCCGTCACAAAGCCGCGCCCGATCACGCCGACCACCAGAAACGGCTGCCCATCGATCTGGATCGTCGTTCCGACAATTTTGGAATTGCCGCCGTACCGGCTCTTCCACAACCCATAGCTCAGCACGGCCACATTCCCGCCGTGCGGACTGTCCTCTGCGGATGTGAACGTTCGCCCGGTCGCGACCGGCGCGCCGAACAGCGCAAAGTATCCTGCCGATACGTGCATCCCCTGCACCTGTTCAGGATGGTCGCCGCCCGTCAGATTCATCCCCGCTCCTCCAAAATCGAATGCGGCGACTTGCTGGAACACGCTCGACTGTTGCTGCCAGATGTTGAACTTTGGAATGTTCGCGCCCGGGAAGCTGCCCTGCCGGCTGGTATTCATCAACTGCACCAGTGCCTCCGGGTCGGGGTAGCTCAGCGGTTTCAGCAAAACTGCATTGATCACCGAGAACACCGCGGTGTTCACGCCGATTCCCACCGCGATCACAAGAACGGCGATCACCGTGAACGCCGGCGTCTTTCTCAGCGAGCGCAGCGCGAAGCGGAAGTCCCGCCACAAATCCTCCAGCCACGGCAGCGAGCGATAACGCCAGACATTCTCCCGCGTGCTCCGCGGATTCCCAAACCGCAACCGCGCCCGCCGTTTTGCTTCTTCGTCGGTAAGTCCACGAGCAGCATTCGCGTCCTGCTCATGCTCCAGGTGTGCGGCGATCTCGTCGGCCAGGTCTGCGTCCTTTTTCGCGCGATGCGTAAAGCGGCGTAGCGTCATCTCCGTTACTCCTCTGCGGATTCAGTCGAGTCACCCAGGATCAGGCCAATGGCGCGAGTCATCCGGCGCCACCGGCCCGCCGCCGCGCCCAGTTCCTTCCGTCCCCGGGCCGTCAGCCGGTAAAACTTTGCCCTGCGATTGTTTTCGCTCACACCCCACTCGGATTCGAGCCAGCCCCGGTCTTCGAGGCGGTGCAGTGCCGGATAGAGCGAGCCCTGCTCCACTTCCAGCGCGTTCTCTGATGTGGCTTCGATCACCTGCGCGATGGTATGCCCGTGCGCCGGCCCCATCACCAGCGTGCGCAGGATCAGCATGTCCAGCGTCCCCTGCAAAATTTCCCCAGCTTCCGGCGGCCTCTTCGCGACCAAGTTTCAGCCCTCCACTCGAATGGCTATGGGAGTCACTTTACACCACTCGAATGACTATGGGAAGACTCGGGCGTCGAGGGAACTGAGGAAATCTCTAAATTTTAGGGCACTCTAAAAGACAAAACGGCCAGCACTACGCTGACCGCTTCATCGCTGACCGGCTTTTAGCTGACCGCTTCCTGGCTGCCCTCAGGACGCCCTCTTCATCCGCATCCCGCTACCCACCGCCTCAATGATCGCATTGTTGAACGCCGGAAGATCATCCGGCTTGCGGCTACTGATGAACTGTCCATCCGTCACAACCTCTTTATCCACCCAGTTTGCTCCGGCATTCTTCAAGTCGGTCTTGAGGGATGGCCATGACGTCAGCGTCTTGCCTTTCACGACGCCTGCCTCAATCAGCGTCCACGGTCCATGACAAATCGCCGCCACCGGTTTGCCGGTCGCCACGAATTCCTTCACAAAATTAACCGCCTTCGGATCCATCCGCAGATAGTCGGGATTCATCACCCCTCCCGGCAGCACCAGCGCGTCGTAATCCTGCGCCTTTGCCTGGTCGAGGGTCCTGTCTACCTCCACACTGTCTCCCCAGTCCTTCATATCCCATCCCATGATTTCGCCCGTCTTCGGCGCAATCACTTCGGTTGTCGCCCCGGCATGATCCAGCGCCGTCCGCGGATCCATCAACTCCGCCTGCTCAAATCCATCCGTTGCCAAAATTGCGATTTTCTTCCCAGCCAGGCTCATCGCCATACCATCCTCCTTGGGTTGACTATCTAATCATTAGGACGAACCCCAGCCCAGGCGCGTTGCCACTTCCGCCCGTCCCCAACCCTGCAAATTCTCAGGAATGTAACCTTTACCCTGTACATTTCGAGGGGAACTGACTGCCAGCCAATCGATGAACTCAGGCTGCCAGCAAGAATTACCTGGAGGATCTTCATGAATAAAAAATTTGTGGCCGCGATCATCGCGGTCGCGGGCCTTGGCGCGCTCACCGCGTGCAATTCCACGACTAAGAATGTCTCGCTCTCTGGCGCGGGCAGCACCTTCGTCAACCCAGTCATGTCGCGCTGGACCGTTGACTTCTCCCAGGCGCACCCGAACGTCAGCATCAATTACCAGTCCATCGGCTCCGGCGCGGGCATCCAGCAGGTCAAGGCCGGCACCGTCAACTTCGGCGCCTCCGATGCGGCTATCACCGATGCTGCCATGGCCACCATGGTGCCCATTATTCAGATTCCCGAAAGCGCGGGCCCGGTCTGCATCACCTACAATTTGCCCGGACTCACTGCGCCGCTGCGCCTGTCGCCCGCCGCCCTGGCCGGCATCTTCCTCGGCACCATCAAGACCTGGACTGACCCCGTCCTGGTGAAGGACAATCCCGGCGTCCAGCTACCCAAGCTTCCGGTCGTCGTTTCGCACCGGTCGGAATCCAGCGGCACCACTTCCATCTTCACCACCTATCTCGCGGCCGTCAGCCCTGACTGGAGCACCAAAGTCGGGAAAGGAACTGCCGTCAGCTGGCCCACCGGCATCGGCGGCAAAGGCAGCGAAGGCGTCACCGGCAACATCCGCAACACTGCCGGCGCGCTCGGCTACGTCGAGCTCACCTACGCCCAGCAGAACCACCTTCCCACCGCAGCGATCGAGAACGCGGCCGGCCAATTCGTGCAGCCCACCGCCGCCGGAACCACCTCGGCCATCGCTGCCTTCGGTGCGCAGCTCGCGCAGGATCCGCGCACGCCTATCGTCAATCCACCAGCCAGCGCCGCGGACGCCTATCCCATCTCCGGCCTCACCTTCCTCATCATTCCCAAAGATGGACCGGACAAGGCGACCCGTACCGCGCTCAAGCAATTCGCGCAGTACATCATCACCGATGGCCAGGCGACGGCCGGAGCTCTGAACTACGCACCGCTGCCCGACAGCGTCAAGCAGTTCGATCAGCAGCAGCTCCAGCTGTTAACCGCAGCCGGCCAACCCATCAGCTAAATAATCCAGGCAGCAATGCACAAGGGGCGCGATCATCGCGCCCCTTGCTGTTTACTGTAGAGCTTTGGAATCGATGGGATTCGAGAGTTCCGTGTAGCCGTTGATCCTCCCAAAACACAGCTTTGAGCAGTGGATTGGCGACTTGGCGCTCATTGAGGATGCTCTCGCCGATGGCTTAGGGGTTCTCCTGACGAGAAGCCCGTTTGTCGTTACTCATCCGCACAGAAACCCCAAAATGAAGCTGGATGCGTGCTTTCCCAGGTTATCGACAGTTGAGACCATCGGTCATTGAAGGATCGGCTTGCCCCACTCGCCATTTCTCATCGCGGGCAGTCTGAAGGAGTTTGTCGCTGGCAGGCGGCGTCACGAAGGGGCGCTGCGCAGTGAGACCGCCATCAAGGGTCAGGGACTGTCCGGTGTAATAGGATGATCTGTCCGAGAACAGCCATGCAACGGCATCGGCGATCTCCTCAGGGCGCCCAATCCGGCCAATGGGATGCACCGCGCTCATCTTGTTGAGTGCCTCCTGGGTGCCAAATACGTCGAGCAACATTTCAGTCCTGACTGCACCAGGACTCACTGCGTTCACCCGAATGCCATATCGCCCGCATTCGATTGCGGCAGTCCTGGTCAAGCCAAGCACAGCGTGTTTGCTGGCCACGTAGGGGCCGGCGGTTGGAAATGCCAGCAGGCCACCGACTGAGGCAGTATTGACAATTGAGCCCCCCTGCCCTTGCACGATCATCTGTTTGACCTCATCCTGAAGCAGAAGAAACAGGGCCTTTACGTTCACCGCGAAGACGCGGTCAAAAGCTCTCTCGGTCTGGTCTGTGAGCAGCCGGTTTTCACCGGAAATCCCGGCATTGTTGAATGCGTAGTCGAGCCGTCCGAAGGTTTTGAGAGTGAATGGTACGATACGCCTGACCTGCTCGGGTTGGCTGAGGTCTGCCTCGATGAACGCCGCCGATCCTCCGTTGCGTTTGATGTCATTGACGAGCAGTCGCCCCTCGCATTGCCGCCTTCCTGTGACGACGACCTGAGCACCCAGCTGCGCGACACGCCTTGCAGTCGCAGCGCCGATGCCACTGTTTCCACCAGTGATGAGTGCCACCTTTCCGGCAAGTTCCAGGCTGTTTCCCATTCTCTTTCCTAAGACTCCTCTGACTTGTTCTTCAGTCGGCGCCGAGTGACGGATGAGCCTGTTGGGACAGATGATTGTCGTCCACTTTCGACGTGGCTATCGCAATCCGCACACAAGCTTTAGAGACGGTTGCCGCCGATCACGTCCTTCATGGACGCCGCTCTATCCGTCAGGCATGCGCCGCGATCAGGCGACGGCGACAGGCGGTGCGAACCGGCCGCCACCGAATGATCCGCTCGCACGATCGGTCTCCAAAAAGAACACCATGATGTCGTTTGGATCTATGCCAGCTTCTCCAAGTTTTTCGACCAGGGCAGCAACAAGACGCTTTTTCCTATTGGCGTCAGTCCCGGAAGACACTATCACTTCAATCATCAACATCTGGCCGGTGCGCGGTTTGGGCAGTGCGGGATAGTGCAGATCAAACCTGAGGTCGCCCGGTCTCAACGAAAGGA
The DNA here is from genome assembly GCA_035482355.1 of Acidobacteriaceae bacterium. GTDB lineage: Bacteria > Acidobacteriota > Terriglobia > Terriglobales > Acidobacteriaceae > Palsa-343. The sequence continues at coordinate 6,858 of DATHQV010000035.1, forward strand.
AGCGTTGGAAAAGGTCGTCCTCCGGATAGCCAGCAGCAGTGCTGGCAGCGTGGATGGCTCTGGAAAGGCGGTCTATCACGCTGGTCGATCTTTTGGACTTCATTGTTACGGTAAACAAGGGCATAGGACCTTCTGATTGCAGGATATTTCTGCCTCGGACAGTGACCTGGTTTCCCCGGGTGCGGGAACTCCACAGGGAGTCCCAGCTACCTCGAGACCGCACGGGCTGCGCTCTCTATGACATCTGCGACTTCCCTGGGGTGCGACACGTAGACCGAGTGGCTTGCGCCTGCGACTTCGATCGTGTGGCTATGAGCTCGCCTGGCATACCATCGCTCGAGGTCAGGGTTGATCGTTCTGTCTTTTGCCGCGACCAACATCCAACTTGGTTTGCTGCGCCACGCAGGAGTTGTAATGACTGCCTTGAAGTTGTCCGCTGCATTCAGAACCTGCGACCGCGCCATGAAAGCGGCCTGCTCCGCGGACAGATCGGCTGCGAAGTAGTCATGAAACTGCGTGGGATCGAGGTACGTGAAACCATCTGCTGTCTTCTTTATGGCGCCAGACTTGCTGAGATCACTCGGGAAGCGCTTTCCGTCATCCGCTTCGTTCTCTCCAGCGTCGGGCATGTGCGCTGCAACGTACACTAATCCGGCGACCGATGGATGCGTGCCCGCCTCCGTAATTACGGCTCCCCCATAGCTGTGACCGACAAGAATGCAGGGCCCGTTCTGCAAGGCAAGGGTACGTCTCGTTGCCGCCACGTCGTCCTGGAAGGACGTCTCCGGCTCCTGGACGATGCTGACGTTGAAGCCATCTTTGACGAGAATGTCGTAAACGCCCCTCCAACCCGAACCGTCGGCCCAGGCACCGTGAACGAGGACGATATTCTTCACGTCGGACGTCTGAGCTTGTAACTGAGGAATGCCCGACAGGGCGGCAACGGACAATATTGTGGCGAATATCGCGAAGCGAGCAAGGCCTTCAGTTCGCGTGGGCTTCGCGATACAGGTTCGCAAGTTCACATCGTCGAAGTTCTCCGGAGGCCCAAACCGGTGGCGAACTCCAAACTCCGGAAGATGGGCGGTGAGATATTGGCTGATGAAGATCGACTTCATGTTACACATCCTTCTTTCTTTTCTTTTTTGCCGAAAGCGTTTCGCGCTGCGCATGGTGTGGGTTTCGCGTGATGGCATGAGACACAGGGCTGCGGACACCGAAGCGGGAGGGATCGCTTACCGACAGCCTCATCCGAGGGCGGTGTGCGTGGTCCAGATCATCTGTGGTGCTTGATCCGCCCAGCCTGCAGTGGGGGCGCCCCAGACCCAACTCCTTTGATCGGTTAGCCGCGACTCACAAGTTGAGCAACCACCTCACGAAAGGGTGTTGCCCCATCTACATGCTCGGTGCCCGCTACGCCGAAGTGAATCCATCCAGAATTGAAACCGTCGACCATCTCAGCTCGAGGAGCCGTACGTCCTTCGGGCATCCCTTGAGAGACCCAGAGTGCCTCCCATTGGTCTCGCGGCACGGCAACAGCCTCCACTGGGCGGCCCAGAACTTCCGCAAAAGCGTTTGCCATTTCGATGGGGCTGGTGCCCGTTGGCCCGGCGACCTCGATGTGCCGAGTTCCCTTCCAGCTCTGCGTCAATGTTTCCGCGCCGACCTTGCCGATGTCGGCAGTTGCCACCAGAGAGAACTTCCGATCCAGGGGAAAGAGCTGGGATTGAATCCGGCCTTCGTCACGGGCGCTCGCGACGTCACCCGCCGAGTTCTCGAAGAACCAGCCTGCGCGAAGAAAGGCGTGCGGGAACGGCAGACCACCCAACGTCTGTTCGAGAAGATGCGAGCTGGTGATGAGGCCCAGTCCGCTGGTCTGTTCAGCTCCGATCGACGAGAGATAAACCGCCTTCGGTGGCTGAGCCTTCGAGAGAGCCTTGTGAAGGACTTCGAGAGTCGCCCTGGTCTCCACATATCCCGGCGACGGGGCGAAGTTGGGAGGCACCATGACAAAGACCCCATCGACTCCGCTCAACGCCGCAGTCAGCGCTTCCGCATCGTGATAGTCTGCCTTGAATAATTCGACGCCCTGTTTTTGCCACCCTGCGGCTTTGGCCGGGTCCCGCACAATGCCACGAACCTTTTCGCCGCGCGCGAGGAGAGCGCGAGCAACCGCACCGCCTACATTTCCTGTGATTCCCATGACTGCATACATGTGATTCGCTCCTTGTTTCTTCTCGCCGTTAGGGGTGGCCACAGTGAACGGAGGAGTGCGGCCGCCGGATTGCCTGACATCCAGTTCAGCAGCATTTGCCTGCCTCCTCTGGAATGTACTTCTCCGATATTTGCCTTCGCGACATTAACCAGAGGTCATGCCCCCTATGCATGCATTGAAGTCTCTTCCCTCTGCTCAATACGTGCGCTTTTAAAGATGACGAGATCATTGCATGTGCATCATGCATAATAAACATGACCGCCATGCGTCTAGAGAAACTACGCCAGGTCGATTTGAACCTCCTGATTACGTTTGCAGCGATCGCGGAGGAGAAAAGCGTCACGGCTGCTGCGACCCGGCTGCTATTGAGCCAGCCTGCCGTGAGCCGAGCGCTGCAGCGCGCACGCGCAATGTTTCAGGACGACCTTCTGGTCCGATCGCCGCAGGGCTTCGAACTCACGTTGCGAGGACGGAAGATTCTCGAGGAGCTTGAAGGGTTGCTTCCCAAAATGGAGTATCTCGTTACGCCGAATCTCTTCGATCCGGTGCGAGAGAAGAGCCGCTTCCGGGTATCGGGCCCAGACAACGTGTGCACGGTTGTGCTCCCGCGATTGTGCCGTCAATATGTGAACGGGCGCTATCAAGTGCAGTTTGAATTTCTCCCATGGCAGAACGGCATTGCGGAACTAGTGGAACACGGGCAACTCGAGCTTGTTCTGCACATTGATGACGGGCTTCTCCCGTCTCACTTTCAGTCGGAACGACTTTATCGGGAGGATTGGATTTGCGCCGTAGCGCGTGAAAGCAGTTTCGGGGATCAGCTATCTCTTAAGCAATACCTTGCGGCGAGCCACATCGCGGTTTCCACGCTTGCCGGTGTGCAGACTATTCCGGATAAGCGCCTGGCGGCCGTTGGAGCAAAACGCAACTCATTTGTTCGAGTGCCTTATTTTGGCGTGGCCCTGCAGTGCCTTCCTGGCACTGAGCTCGTACTTACGCTGACGAGCGGACTCGCATCAGTTGTCCGAAGGGACCGCAGGCTACGGCTCGTGAAGGCGCCGCACGAAATGCATCCGTTTCATTTCCTGATGGCCTGGCATCCAAGACTCAACACCGATCCCCGTCACGTGTGGCTTCGCGCAGCAATGCGATCAGTAATCGGGGCACTGGATGGGTAAGCGCACTGGGCGCAAAATTTCAGTTTCATGAATTTGCCGAATATTCGACGGATCCAGCAAGACAACTGCAAGGGATGGTGAGTCGGCCTCTGCCCCGAGATTCGCCGGATGCCATCGGTCTGCATGCAACTTATCTTGTGGTTGACAGCTCCTGGGAGACGGCCCGCAGGAGTCCATCTCGCTTCCCGGCTATTTCGTTTTCCTCCGAGTGCCGCGAAATTTCCGAGCAGTCCTTCTTCGGGTTTCGGCCGTTCCCAGTGATCTTTTGTTCAAACCTCCAAAGAAGATCGACACCATTTCATCCGCTAGTTTTTCTTCGAGGGGGGCATGCCCAACCATCAAACGATAGATCGCTGAGCCATGGATCAAGTCGAGCACGAGTTCCCGGTCTATATTGTGGTCGATTTCTCCTCGTTGAACGCCGCGATCAAAAATGATTCCGGTCGCTTCACGTCTTGGCTTGAGAAACCGCTCGCGAAAGAGAGACGCAAATTCTTTATCACTTTGAGCCTCCGCGACAAACTGGCCCATGATATGTCCAGCGGGGCTCATGTAGAAAACCATCATGGCGCGAATCCGTTCCCGTATGTCTCTCCTGACAGAGCCCGTGTCCGGCGTTGGCAACATTCGATTTGTCGTTCTCAGGAAGGCGTCCAAAGCGACATACGCTTTACTGGGCCACCACTTATAGATCGTGGCCTTTCCAACACCAGCTTTTCGAGCTATCTCTTCCATCGAAATATCGCGTAGAGGTTTTTCGGTAAGAAGTTGCAGCGTTGCTGCCACAATCGCCTCCTCGGACTCCTCACTACGGGGCCGGCCGCGAGATTCCGATTGGATGCTTCGGTTCTGATCGTCTTTCGGAACCACGATTGAACCTGAAGCAAGTTGTGTCGTTCGAGACTGGAGCATCGGTATCACCTTTAAAAACACCATCCGGCAATCCCCGAAAGCGGGTTCTACAGAAATGTGTGCCATGGCGGAGGGATCGCACCCCGCCATCTTCTGACATTTTTTGCACCCTCGGGGGCATCGCGACAATCATACTATACGTCGCGTTTCGAAATTCGCCAGGCGGACCGCTGCCTGACTTGCTTATCTGAGGGATGCCAAATGTGGATTGTCAGAGTCGCGCTCAACCGTCCCTACACCTTCATTGTTCTGGCGCTGCTCATACTCATTCTGAGCCCGGTTGTGATTCTGCGGACCCCGACCGACATCTTTCCCAGCATCAATATTCCCGTAGTTGCCGTCGCCTGGACCTATACCGGCCTCAACCCTGAGGAAATGGAGGGGCGGGTTACCACGGTCTACGAGCGTGTTCTCACAACGTTGGTGGATAACATCGAGCACATCGAGTCCACCACCGTAAACGGCACTGCGATCGTAAAGATCTTTCTTCAGCCGAATGCCAGTATCGACCGGGCGAATGCGGAGATTACAGCGGCTTCGCAGACGATCCTCAGACAATTGCCTCCCGGGTCGCTCCCGCCCCTGATCGTCAACTACAACGCATCTACCGTCCCCATTCTGCAGCTCAGTCTGTCCGGGAACGGTCTGACCGAACCTCAGTTGAACGACATCGCGCTGAACTTTCTGCGCACACAGCTAGTCACCGTTCCTGGCGCTGCGGTTCCCTTCCCTTACGGCGGCAAAACGCGTCAGGTGATGGTGAATCTCAATCCGCAACTGATGCAGGCCAAGGGGCTTTCGCCGAGCGACGTGCTGGCAGCGCTTGGCAATGAGCAGCTCATCCTGCCGGGAGGCACAGCCAAAATAGGCCAGTTCGAGTATGACGTTGACCTGAACGCGGACCTGCAGAAGGTATCAGAGTTTAACGATCTACCGATCAAAAAAGTGGGTAATTCCATCATCTATCTTCGCGACGTAGCCACAGTGGGCGATGGTTTTGCGCCGCAAACGAATATCGTTCGGCAGGATGGCAAACGCGGCGCTCTGGTGACCGTCCTCAAGGCGGGGGACGCATCCACCATCGATGTCGTCAAAGGTGTGCGGCAGATCCTTCCGAGAGTCGCTCAAACCCTTCCTCCTGAACTCAGGATTCAGCCCCTTGCCGATCAATCCATCTTCGTGCGTGGGGCAATCAACGGGGTGATTCGCGAGGCCGTAATCGCCGCCGCGCTTACGGGTCTGATGATTCTTCTCTTCCTGGGCAGCTGGCGCAGTACCGTGATCATCGCTGTCTCCATCCCGCTATCCATTCTGACGTCGGTTATCGTATTGAGCTTCCTCCACGAGACCATCAACATCATGACGCTGGGCGGACTGGCTCTGGCTGTTGGCATCCTCGTCGACGACGCGACCGTGACCATTGAAAACATCGAACGGCATCTGGAAGGCGGCGCTGATCTGCACGACGGCATCCTCGAAGGCGCGGCGCAGATCGCCGTCCCGGCGCTGGTTTCGACGCTCTGCATCTGCATCGTCTTCCTGCCGATGTTTTTCCTGAGTGGCGTAGCGCGATATCTTTTTGCCCCACTTGCCGAAGCGGTCATCTTCGCCATGATTGCTTCCTATATTTTCTCCCGCACGCTGGTGCCTACCCTGGCGATGTACCTGCTCAAGACTCACAAGCACGCCGACGAGCCTTCTCGGAATGTGTTCGCCGTATTTCAAAAAGGCTTTGAGCGGCTCTTTGAGGGGATACGCTCGTCCTATTCCTCTCTGCTGGCACAGCTTGTTTCGGTTCGGGTCGCCTTCGTCCCATGCTTTGTTGTTGTCTGCCTCCTTGCATTGACTCTGATTCCGTTTCTTGGCCAGGACTTTTTCCCGGATACCGACAGCGGCCAATTTATATTGCATGTCCGCGCGAAGACAGGAACCCGTATTGAAGAAACGGCGCGCCTGGTGGATCTGGTTGAGGGCAGCATTCGCCAAACGGTTCCTCCCGCCGAAATGGATAATATCCTTGATACGATTGGGCTTCCATACAGCAATATCAACTACATTTACAACCGCTCAGGCCTGACCGGAGCGGCGGATGCAGATGTCCTGGTTTCACTCAAAGAGAAGCACCACCCGACCGCCGATTATGTCCGCACTCTTCGTGACAGACTGCCGCAGGAATTTCCTGGCGCAACGTTCTACTTTCTCCCGGCCGATATTGCGACTCAGACTTTGAACTTCGGGTTGCCGGCGCCCATCGATATCCAGATCGACGGTGCGAACATCACGGCCAACGCCAGCGTTGCCGACAAGATGCTTAAACAACTCAGTCATGTCCGCGGCATCGCCGATCTTCGCATTCAACAGCAGGCCGATTATCCGAAACTTCACATTAATGTCGATCGGACGAAGGCTCTGCAGGCCGGATATACAGAGCAAGGCGTTGCCGACAGCGCGCTGGTCTCATTGAGCGGAAGCTTCCAGGTGCAGCCTATGTTCTACCTGAATCCAAAAAACGGCGTTAACTACAACCTCGTGGCCCAAACGCCGCAGTATGACCTTCAGTCTGGCCAGGATCTCGAGAATATTCCGTTAACCGCCGCCAATCAAAGGCAGCCTGGGATCCTTGCTAACGTCGCGTCAATCGAGCGGACGAGTGAGCCGGTCTCGATCAACCACTACAACATCCATCGAGTCGTCGACATCTATGCGGCGGTTCAGGGCAGGGATTTGGGCGCCGTGGGACGTGAGGTAAACAGCATTGTCGACGCAAACCGCAAACTGCTTCCGCGTGGCAGCTTCGTCACGCTTCGCGGTCAATACGGTACGATGCGGACCTCCTATATAGGACTGATTGGCGGTCTGGGTTTTGCGATCGTCCTGGTGTATCTGCTGATTGTCGTAAATTTCCAGTCGTGGCTCGACCCATTCATCATCATCACGGCATTGCCCGCGGCCCTGGCCGGAATCATCCTGTTCCTTTTCATTACGCATACGACACTCAGCGTGCCTGCATTGATGGGAGCCATCATGTGCATGGGCGTGGCTACGGCTAACAGCATCCTGGTTGTTGCCTTTGCTAAGGAGCGCCTGCAACATCATAGCGATCCCGTAAAAGCCGCGATTGAAGCCGGCGCCACGCGCTTTCGCCCCGTCATCATGACGGCCCTGGCCATGATTATCGGCATGATCCCAATGGCGCTGGGTCTGGGCGACGGTGGCGAACAGAATGCACCTCTGGGAAGAGCTGTGATCGGTGGGCTGCTCTGCGCGACCGTCGCCACTCTGGTTTTTGTACCTTCTGTTTTTGCTCTCCTGCACGGAGGGTCTCGACATGCAGATTCGCGGCCCACCGGGAACGCAGAAGATGAGCCCATTCACGCGTAGTCGTGTTCATAGCAACGGAGGCAAGGGATGAGCAGCACTGAAATCGATTTGAATCAAGCTTCGCAAGACAATTCCGGCCAACGGCCTCCGACCGGGCGGCAACCGCTATCCCGCTCTCTGTTCGTCGGACTGGCCGTGGCAGCCCTGCTGCTCGGCATCGTTATCTACTCGGGCATTCACCAGCGTGCGATGGCGGCCAGCAATCTTGGAGCTGCGACGGAACGCGCTGCCATTGCAACGGTCAACGTGGTCGAGCCAAAGTCCGGAGCCGCTCTCGAAGACATCGTTCTACCGGGCACCACGCAAGCGTTCATTGATACCCCGATCTTTGCTCGTACCGATGGGTATCTGAAAAAGTGGTACTTCGACATCGGCGCACACGTGGAGCAGGGTCAACTGCTCGCCGTGATCGAAACTCCCGAACTGGATCAGCAACTGGGCCAGGCGCAGGCCAACTTGAAAACCGCGCAGGCAAACGAGAAACTCGCTGAGATCACGGCGGCGCGCTGGCAGAACCTGCTCAAAACAGACAGCGTTTCCAAACAGGAGACGGACCAGGCAGTCCAGGATCTGAGCGCAAGACAAGCGACTGTAGAGTCGATGAGTGCCGACGTTCAACGCCTTGAACAATTGCAGTCCTACGAGAAGGTTTACGCGCCTTTTTCAGGTGTGATCACGGCAAGAAATACGGACATCGGCGCACTCATTAGCGCGGGGTCTGGCAGTGCGCAGGGGCAGGCGACGGTGCCGCAGGAGCTGTTTCATATGGCGGCTTTGAATCGCCTGCGCATCTTTGTATCTGTACCGGAAGTCGACTCCGCAGCAGCGCAGAACGGCGCCAAAGCAGTGTTAACGCTGGATGAGTACCCTAAAGAGACATTTCAGGGAACAATTGTGCGCAATTCTGACGCGATCGATCTCAGCTCAAGAACATTGAACGTGGAAGTTGATATTGACAATCGCGATGGGCGCATCAAGCCGGGCGCCTATGTTTTTGTACACCTCAGGGTTCCGGACAATTCAAAGAAAGAAACCTCCACACTGGTTATTCCTGCAAACACTCTGCTGTTCAGATCTGAAGGACTTCGGGTTGGAGTGGTTCGCGGCGACCATGCCGAACTAGCCCCGATCACCATTGGGCGGGACTACGGTTCGACGGTCGAAGTTGTGAACGGCCTTAGCCCGACCGACCAGGTCATTGTCAACCCTTCGGATTCGCTGACAACGGGAACTCCGGTCCGAATCGCTGCTGCAGCGGCAGGAGCCTCCAAATGAAGACACGCGTCGCTGCACCTCTGTTGTCATGGACGGCCATCGTACTCACTGGCTGCATGGTCGGGCCTAATTATGTGAAACCATCAACTCCTATGGCGCCCGCCTTCAAAGAAGAAGCGCCCAATTTGTCTCAGACGAATGATGGTTGGAAGCTTGCTCAGCCTGGCGATCAAACTTCTCGAGGGAACTGGTGGGAGATTTACGGCGATCCTCAGTTGAATGCGCTGGAAGCGCAAATTGATTCGGCGAATCAGACACTGAAGATTGCCGAAGCGAACTACCGCGAGGCGCGCACGGCCATTCGCTTCAATCGTTCCTACGAGGCGCCCACGATCGGAACCGCGCCGAGCATTTCCACGGTGCGCGACTCTGCGAACCAGCCCTACTTTCCGTCGAGCCAGACCAACAACGGAGGCGGCGATTTTGTGCTTCCGGTCGATTTGTCCTGGGAGATTGATCTCTGGGGCCGTGTCCGGCGCGGCGTCACCGCGGCGAAAGAACAGACTCAGGCGAGCGCGGCTGACATGGCTGCAGTGCAGTTGAGCCTACAGGCAGACCTGGCATACGACTATTTCGAGCTGCGGAGTGCCGACGCAGAAAAGAAACTGCTCGATGATACGGTGCGGGCCTATAGCAGGGCATTGGAACTTACCAACAATAGATTCGAGGGCGGAGCTGCACCTAAATCGGATGTAGCGCAGGCGCGTACGCAACTGGAGGATGCCCAGGTTCTCGACACAGACATCATGGTCGAACGCGCTGAGTATGAGCACGCGATCGCCATCCTGATCGGCAAGCCACCTGCTAATTTCAGTCTGCCGTCGAGCCCCATTGACCTTGATACGCCATCGATTCCCGCGATTCCACAGGTGTTGCCGTCGGAGTTGCTGGAGCGCCGTCCGGACATAGCGGCGAGCGAGCGGCGCATGGCCGCGGCCAATGAACAAATCGGTATTGCTGAGGCCGCTTACTATCCCGCGTTGAACCTGGCTGCGCTGGCGGGATTTGAGGGAACCTCAGCCACCAACTGGCTGAACTGGCCCAGCCGCTTTTGGGCAGTCGGTCCGAGCCTTTCTGAGACGATCTTTGACGCCGGCCGGCGGCGCGCGACCAAAGAGTCGGCCGTCGCCGCCTATGACGGCAACGTTGCTACTTACCGGCAGACGACGCTGACAGCTTTTCAGCAGGTGGAGGATAATCTCGCCGTCCTGCGCATTCTCGCGGGCGAGTCGCAACAGCAGCACAATGCGACCGCTGCGGCCGACGAGACCCTGCGCTTATTTATGAACCGGTACGCCGGGGGTGTAGATACCTATCTTCAGGTTGTGACGTCACAAACAACGGCTCTCAGCAACGAACGGAATGACATCGATATCCGGCGCAGACAACTCGACGCCAGCGTCCTGCTGATCAAGGCTCTCGGCGGGGACTGGAACGTCAACAAATTGCCTAACGTCTAACGGCCGAACGCGCAGCAATATTCAGTTCGCGATGGATCGCTTAGGTTGCGTAGCTGCGGACCCATTCGATGATGCTGCGGATGGCGGTGCCGGTGGGGCCGGAAGCTAGCCAGGGCTTGGCGTCGTCATTCCACGAGACGCCGGCGATGTCGAGGTGGATCCAAGGCGTGTCGTCGACAAATTCCTTGAGGAACATGGCGGCGGTGATGGCTCCGCCATAGCGGCCGCCGGTGTTTTTGATGTCGGCGATCTGGGACTTGATGAGCTCGCGGTAGTCGTCTTCGACGGGCATGCGCCAGAAGCGCTCGCCGGAAATTTCGAGGCCGTCGGTGAAGTGCGACCAGGCTTCGTCGTTGTTGGAGAAGCCTCCGGCGTTGATGAGGCCGAGGGCGACGCCGATGGCGCCGGTGAGGGTGGCGGCGTCGATGAGGTGCGTGGCGCCAAGCTGTTTCGCGTAGGTGAGGCCGTCGCCGAGGACGAGGCGCCCTTCCGCGTCGGTGTTGATGATCTCGATGGATTTGCCGGGCTTGCCGGGAGCGGGCATGGCGATTACGACGTCGCCGGGTTTGTAGGCCTTACCGGACGGCATGTTTTCAGAAGAGCAGACGATGCCGATGACGCGGACGTTGGGCTGGAGCTGGGCGATGGCGCGCATGGCGGCGATCATGGAAGCTCCCCCTGCCATGTCGTACTTCATTTTTTCCATGCTGTCGGCGGGCTTGATGGAAATGCCGCCGGTGTCGAAGGTAATTCCCTTCCCGACTAAGCCTATGACGGGGCCGTTCGCTGGCGCGTTCTTTGGTTCATAACGCATGACGATGAGTGCGGGTGGTTCGTCGGAGCCCTGCGTGACGCTGAGGAAGGCGCCCATCTTTAGCTCGCGGAGTTTTTCAGTGGAGTGGACCTCGCACTGGAGGCCGAACTCGCGGCACATGTCGGCGGCGCGCTGGCCGAAGACGGTGGGGGTGAGGACGTTGCCTGGCTCGTTGATGAGGGTGCGGGCGAAGTTTTGGGACTCGGCGATGATGATGCCCTCGCGGAGGCCGGCTTCGAGGTCGGCGCGGCTGGCGGATTCGGGTGCGACGATTTGGACGGAGTTCACGCTGCGATCTTTGCGGTCGGAGCGGTAGGTGTCGGAGTCGTAGTCGGCGAGGATGGCGCCTTCGGCGATGGCGCGGACGGTGAGTTGGCGGTCGAGAGATTCGGCGGGGGGAACGGCGATGGCGAGATCGCGGAGGCCACGGGGTTTGACGGAACGGATGGCGGCGCCGGCGGCTTTGCGGGCTTCGTGGGGAGAGAGCTTTGATGATTTGCCGAGGCCGATGATGAGGAGGCGCCTGGCGGCGAGACCTGCGGGCGCGTGGAGGAGGAGGGTCTCGGTGGAGTCGGCTTTAAATTCGCCGGAGTCGAGGACGGATTGGGCAGCGGCCTGGACGGCGGGATCGGCGGCGAGGACCTGGATTTCGGGTTTCGCGTCTTTGGCGGAGGAGGCTGCGTCGATGGCGAAGACGGCGAGGAGGTTGGTGGCTACGGCGGGAAGAGCGGAGTAGAGAAGAGTCGTCTTCATAGGTCTTTTTCTGGCTCGCGGGCGGTTCGGGCCCGGCGAGGATCGAATATTCAGAATATCGGTTTATCGCGAAGCGGGCGATGCGTGCCGGGAGGCGCGTGCGGATTTTCGGATGGTTTGAGGAGCGGGAGCGGATGTTATCGAAGAGATATTTGTTTGCTAAGTTCCGGATAACTGGTAAAAGGGTGGCAGAAACAAGCGTTCAATCCTGCTGAGTTCGCGCGCCGGGTGGTAAGGCATGCGAAGGAGACTTATGACTTCGGGACCCCGGGCCGTATTGTTACTGCTTCTATTTGCCAGCACGCTTACCGCTGTTGGTCAATCGTCGCCATCCCCCTTGTTCCATACGGGCACGCGGATTGTGCTGACGGACGTGACGGTGCTGGATGGCGCGGGACAGCCGGTGCGTGGACTGAAGCAGTCGGACTTCACGATCCTGGACGATGGGAATCGGCAGAAGATCAAGTCGTTTGAGGCACACGCGGACCGGGCACAGCCGATCTTGGCGGACGCGCCGCAGAAGCCGGGAATGTACAGCAATGCGGCGTTGGCGCATCCGCCGGCGGTGGTAAATGTGTGGCTGCTGGACACGACGACCATTCAGATGGTGAACCAGATGTATTTCAGCCACGAGTTGACGCAGATGGTGAACGCGCTGCCCGCGGATGAGCCGGTGGCAATTTACTGGCGTGCGGGCGAGATGATGAATCTGCTGCAGAACTTCACGTCAGACCACACTTTGCTGCTGGCGGCAATTCACAAAGCGATGCCGCGCATCGTGACGCAGGACGCGCAGTATGCGACGGATGTGGACACGCTGGAGCAGTTGATTGCGGCGTTGAGCGACCTGCCGGGGCGGAAGAATGTGCTGTGGTTCTCAGGTGGGTCGTCGTTATATATGGCCAGGCGGGCGGATGAGACTCCGGCACCGGGGCTGGATCTGCGGCCGGTATTCGACGGGCTGGAGGCGGAGCGGATTGCGATTTATCCGATCGACGTGCGGGGCCTGACGTGGGCGACCAGCGACACGATGCGCAACCAGCACGGTGCCATGCACGAGGTGGCGGCAAGCACAGGTGGGCAGGCCTTCTACAACAACAACGATGTGCAGGGGGCGGCGGGGCAGTTTATGGCAACGGACGGAAGCTTTTACACGCTGACGTATGCACCGGACGACCTGCATCACGACAAGAAATGGCATGCGGTGGATGTGAAGGTGAAGGGCGGCTACCGGCTGAGCTTCCGCAATGGGTATTTTGACGATGACTCGCAGGGACGGTCGGTGTCGGCACCGAAGCCGAAGCGTCCGCTGCTGGCAGATGGAAAGGCGGCAGAGGCGCCGAATACGCATCTGGAGCCGATCATTTTTAAGGCGCGGGTGGTGGCGGCGGCGGATTTGCCGGAGGATGCGGCGGAGGCGGGATCTGGGGCGGAGGCGGGGAATGGGACGAGCCCGGGGGTGGCGGAGACCACAGCCAAATCGGTTCCGGCGCGGCGGGTGGCTTATTCGATCCGATATTTTGTGCCGGCGGCGGCGTTCCAGCAGAGCGTGGAGGACGGCAAGGGAGCGGTGACGGCTGGGGCGGCAATTCTGGCGGTGAACGACTATGGGCGGCCGGTGGCGCATGCGATCCAGGTTTTCAAGCTGAATTTTGACGCGCAACAGTTGCAGGCTACACCGAACGGGATGCTGAGCCTGGACCAGGAGATCGACGTGCCGAAGGGACAGACTTACCTATATCTGGCGGTTTGGGACACAGTGACGGGACGGGTGGGAACGCTGCAGTTGTCGCTGGATGTGACGAAGCCGATCGAGAAATCCGAGCGGTAAGTGTGGAGTTTCTGTTTGGAGTAACGCTTTAATATTGTTATTTTTGACTTGCTTCACTTCAAGCGATAGATTATCCAACTCACCAGATGATTTTGACGCCTGGGTAGCGGGGGAAACTGCGGTCGCCTGTGACGATGGGGAGTTTTTCCACGAGGGCGGTGGCGAGGATCATGCGGTCGAAGAGGTCGCGGTGATCGAGCGGTAGAGAGAACATGGCGAGGGCGTGGCGGGGCTCAAAGGCCAACCCGGTCAGCCGCAGATCACGGATCGCGTGCACCATGTCGTCGCTGTCCATTTCGAGCTTCCCCATGGCGAATTTGATGGCGATTTCTGAAATGGAGACGGAACTGATGATGCGGACGGTATCGGGATCTTCAATCATCGTGCGGGCTGTGCGCGAGAGGCCCTCATTTCGGTACGCGAGGTAAACGGCCTGGGTGTCCAGCAACACCCGAGCCATCTAGTAGCGGCCTTCGAGAAAAGCGTCCACCTCTTCGTCGGTCATGGGATCAAAGGCGTGCGGGTCGATGAGCCGGACACGGTTCTTTCCGGTTCCCAACTTCGGCGCAGGCTTTTCGGACTCCGTTGCGGGGGAGATGACGGCGATGGGTTTTTTGTAGCGCGAAATGACGATGCTCTTCCCGCTCTGCACATCCTTGAGGATTTTGGGCAGGTTGGCCTTGGCGTAGGCGGCGCTGACGGTCTCGGGCATAGGGATATTGTACAACAAATGTTGTACTAAATGAGGCTATAGAAACAGGATTAAATCCGACCGCTTCGGACGACGCTCCGAGGCTAAAGCCCGTAGAATTCTAATGAGATCGCGGCACGAATAAAGTCATGCTCTGGTACAAGATACTGACCATTGCGCAAGCTACACTGGAAGGTAATATCCTGTGGCGAGAGATGGTTTTTCCACAGGCTTCAGCAGCAATGCGCTTCGTGCAGGTGCAGGCTGGTTGAAGCCGACGGCTGGACGGATGTTGTACAACTTTTTAGGCTTTGCGGCTGCGGACGATGGCGGCGCGCGCCTCTTTGTCGGCTTCGCGGCGGCGCTCGGTTTCGCGCTTGTCCCAGTCCTGCTTGCCGCGGCCGATAGCGAGCTCGCATTTGACCCGGCCGTTGCGGAAATATAGGCGGGTGGGGATGAGCGTGAGGCCCTTCTGCTGCGTCTTTCCGGTAAGTTTGCGAATTTCCTCCTGGTGCAGCAGCAATTTGCGGGTACGCAGGGCTTCGTGATTGTTCGAACTGCCGTGGGAATAGGCTCCGATATGCGCGTTGAGAAGGAAGGCTTCCCCATTTTTGATGAGGCCGTAGGCGTCTTTCAGATTGGCTTTGCCTTCGCGGATGGACTTAACCTCGGTGCCGCGGAGGGCGACGCCGGCCTCGTATTTCTCGAGGAGGAAGTAGTTGTGCCCAGCGGAACGATTGACGGCGGCATCGCGGGTGCCGGAGGCGACGGGATCGCGGGGCCGCTCTTTGGGCGGGTTGGGCTTCACGAGATGGGAAGGCTGCCGGGTCATCGTAGTGTTACCCCTGACGAGATGGGGCCTCTTTCATCCTATAGGTTCAGCAGGGGCGGGGAAAATATGGAGCGCGTAAGGGGATGGGGAGCAACGGCGGCGGCTGGCAGCGCGTTCATACTCGACATTGGACCTGACAGTAGACAGGGCATAGGAGCGGGTACTGGAGTGCGATACTATACGCGGCGCGTGCCGGAAGCTTCGGAGAACCATTCAGGGGTCGCCCGAGAGAGAACCGCAGCCGGATCGGCTGACGCAATGCTGGTAGGGAAACATTTGGCACGCAAAAAAATCTCCGCTCAATCGATGGAGTTGCATGAAGCGTAGTTTTGGGAACTGGGCTTTTCTTGCCGTGATTTTGGTGGCGCTGCCCGCGGCGCACGGACAATCGGCGTCGCACTTCTATAAACAGGGCGTGGCGGCGGAGGCCAAAGGGGACACCCAGGCCGCGTATGACGCGTATTACCAAGCGTTCCAGAAGAAGCCGACGGACGAGCAGTTCAAGCTGGCGTACGAGCGGATGCGTTTCTCCGCGGCGGCGGTGCATGTGGAGCACGGCGAGCGGCTGCGCGACCAGAGCGATTACACGGGGGCGCTGACGGAGTTTTTGCGGGCGCTGGAGATTGACCCGAGCAACGAGCTGGCGTCGCAGGACATTGCGGCGACCAAGGAAAAGATGAACGCGCAGAATCCGGGGACGGCCGCGGCACCGCGAACGTCGGATGAGGCGTTTGAGAACCTGGCAGCACCGGTGCAGCTGAGGCCGATTTCCAATGAGCCGCTGACGTTGCATATGGTGCAGGACAGCCGGGTGGTGTATCAGGCGGTGGGCAAGGCGGCCGGGATTAACGTGCTGTTCGATCCGGCGTACAGCTCGAAGAACATCCAGGTGGATTTGAATAATGTGACGCTGTACGACGCGCTGCGCATTATTGCGACGGTTTCGAACACGTTCTGGCGCCCGGTGACGACGAACACGATTTTTGTGGCGGAGAACTCGCGGAGCAAGCACACAGAACTGGACGAGCAGGCGGTGGAGACGTTTTATCTGCACAACGTTTCGCAGCAAAACGATTTCACCGAGGTGCAGCAGGTGCTGCGGAATTTGTTTCAGACGGCGAGGATCAACGGGGTATCCGGCCAAAACGCAATTGTGATGCGGGGAACGCCGGATGAGATTTTGCTGGCGCGGCGGCTGGTTTCGAATCTGGACAAGGCGCGGCCGGAAGTGGTGGTCGACGTCGCAGTGATGGAAGTGAGCCGGGATCTGCTGCGGAATATCGGAGTGCAGCTGCCGCAGACGGCGAGCATTAATTTCCAGCCCGCGAACGCGAACCTGAACAACAACAATAACAACAACAACAACACCGGCACCGACACGGGAACAACAACGAATTCGACTTCAACGACGACGAGTGCAATTACGCTGGACAACCTGGCGCATCTGAACTCGACGAACTTTGCGGTGACGATTGGGCAGGCCGCGGTGAATTTGCTGCTGACGGATACGCGGTCGAAGATTATTCAGAATCCGCAGCTGCGGGCGTCGGATGGGCAGGAAGCGACGCTGAAGATCGGCGAGAGAATACCGATCGCGACCGGTTCGTATCAGACAGGCGCCGCAACGGCCATTGTCAGTTCGCTGGTGAACACGCAGTTCCAGTACATCGACGTCGGCGTGAACGTGAAGATCAAGCCGACCATCCATTTCGACGGCGACGTTACGCTGAAAAGCGACGTTGAAGTGTCGGCAACGAATGGAAACAGTACGATTGGCGGGATCACGGAGCCGATCATCACGCAGCGGACGGCAGATCAGACGGTCCGGCTGAAGGATGGCGAAGCGAACCTGCTGGGCGGGATTGTGCAACACCAGACGACGTTTTCGATTAGCGGAACGCCGGGCCTTGGTGAGCTGCCGCTGATCAAATATTTGTTCAGCACGCAGCAAAAAGAAGTAACGGACGATGAGATTGTTTTCATCCTGGTCCCGCATGTGGTGCGCCGGGAGCAGATTAACGCGGAAGATGTTCAGGAAATCGACACGGGCACGAGCACCAACGTGGAAGTGCGTCCGGTGAATGCCATGATGGCAGCACCGACGCCGCCGCCCTCGATGGCACAGGCCCAGGCGCAGGCAAGTGTGCCGGCTTTTGGAGCACAGGCTGCGCCGACCGACGCGCCGCCACCGCCGCCGATTCCCACGCAGACTGGATCGGCGCCCGAAGCGGCCGCGCACGCCCTGACGCAGATGCAGCAGGCGGCGAATTCAGGTCCGCCGGTGAGCTTGCAGATAACGCCCGCGCAGTCGAGCCAGAAGGCGGGGTCGACCTTCCAGATGGTGGTCAATACGGGAGGCAGCAGCGATGAGTATGCCGCACAAATGCAGGTGCAGTACGACACATCGAAGCTGAGCCTGATCAACGTGGATACGGAAAACAAAACAACCACGAATGTGCTGGGCAGGGACGGGCAAGCGGTGGCCCTGGCGCATCGCGACGATGGAAACGGCAATGTGGCGATCGCGGTCTCGCGTCCTCCGAATACGAAGGGCGTGAACGGACCGGGGCTGCTGTGCGTGCTGACGTTCCAGGCGAAAGCGCCGGGAGATGCGTCGGTGGCGGTGAGCCGGCCGGTGATCCACAACAGCCAGCAGCAGATTGTGCCGGCAATGGGATCGCAGGCAGTTGTGCATGTTCAGTGACTGCACGATTGAAACGGGTTGAGGAATGCGGTTGACTTTGCAGAACGGGAACAGAATCCGGCGGCATGGCGAAGCGGGCCTGACGCTGGTGGAGTTGATTGTGACGGTCGCGATTCTGGCGATTCTGGCGTCGGCGGCTGTGCCCATGGCGCGTTTTCAGGCGAAGCGGCAAAAGGAACGGATTCTGCGCGACGAACTGTGGACGATGCGCAAGGCAATCGACGAATACAAGGACGCGGCGGACCGGCATGCATTCCAGACCAAGGTGGACAGCTACAACTATCCGCCGGATTTGCAGACGCTGGTAGATGGCGTGGATGTGCAGGGGAAGAAGGTTAAGTTTCTGCGGCGGATTCCCATCGATCCGATGACGGGGAAGGACGACTGGGGCGAGCGGTCGATGCAGGACGATCCAACGGCGGACTCGTGGGGCGGTCAAAACGTGTTCGATGTGTATTCGAAGGCCGAGGGTACGGGGCTGGACGGAACGAAGTATTCAGACTGGTAAGACGGGAGCGATCGTGCGGCTGAGAAATCCAACATGGACGCGGGAGAGCGGCTTCACGCTGGTGGAGTTGATGATCGTGATGCTGATCATCAGCGTGCTGGCGGCGGTGGCGATCCCGATGTTTGAAGCCTCGCTGCGCAATGCGCGGGAAGCGGCACTGAAGGAAGACCTGCACGTGATGCGGGACGCGATTGACTCCTACACGATGGACAAGAACAAAGCGCCGCAGTCGCTGGACGATCTGGTGCAGACTGGGTATCTGAAGAAGATCCCTCAGGACCCGTTTACGCACAGCGCGGACACGTGGCAGACGTCGAGTGACGATTCGCTATCGGATGTGGATCAGACGGATGGCGGCATCAACGATGTGCACAGCGGGTCAGACGCGTCGGGACCGGATGGTCAGGCGTATTCGACCTGGTGACGCCGGAGCGTGGCTATTCAAATCTGGAATTCCTGAACATTTTTCTCAGGGGCTGAAGCCCGCTTCAATTTGCGGATTGTGCGGCACGGCTGAAGCCATGCCCTGATACAAGATGCCGATTTTCCGGAAGCTCTGCGGCCGAGCGCTTCAAAGCAAAGACTCTTCTTCACGCTGCGTGGCAGAATGGCTGTTGCGGCCATGAACGTCCCAGAGCTCTCTACCATTCACGAACAATATCTTGGCCTTTGCCGGGTGACTCGGGAGCGGTTTGCCGGGGCGCTGGGGGGAAAGCTGTTGCTGCGTGCGGGGTTCGACACGGAAGGCGCGGCCATGGTGGTGGCGGCCAGCGTGGCGGGTGCGGCGAGCTTGTGTGTGGACCGCGATGCGGAGGCGCTGCGCGGAGGATTGCGCGCGGGTCTGTGCGATTTTGTGGTGAGCACGCTGGATGAGGCGCTGCGGATTTTGAAAAATGAGGTGCGGCGGGGATTGCCGGTTTGCGTGGGACTGACTGCGGATCCGGTGGAGTGCCTGGCAGCGATGGTGGAGCGCGGCGTGCAGCCGGACTTGCTCTCGGTGGGCGAGGATTCAGAAGCGAGCCGGGCGTTTGTTTCGCGGGGCGCGGTTGAGCTGGTGCGGCCGGAGGGCGATGCGGGGACTTCCCTGCTCTGCTGGAGCGTGGCGGCGGATGCGGCGCGGACGATGCCGCGGGTGGCGAGGATGGCGGCGGAAGCGCTCGATGACGGGCGCGCGGATACGGCGGCGCGGCGGCGGTGGCTGGAACTGGCACCGCGATATTTGGGACGGAGTTTTGCGGGGAGACAGTGTTTGCGGATGACGGCGGTTGAGAGTGCAAAGTTTACGGAGCGCGTCGGGGCGGAGCAGCGGTCGGTGACGATCGCAAATGGGAAATGACTGTAAGTGAGCGGGTTGCGGACGCCCGGGACGGCGCGCATCTTTTCCGTTTCGTTGGAGTCTGAATCGTTGTACGATCCCACAAACGGAGGGCCGCGCTGCATGGGGTCAAATCCCGAAATTCGTCCTTTCGAGTCGGGCACGGAGTCGATTCGGCAAACCCCGGAAGAACTGAAGGATGAGCAACGCAAACTGCGCCGCCTGCAGATGATGATGAACATGGTGATGTCGGTGATCGGGCAGGACGAATCGCTCTCGATCGACGAGGCCGCGGAGATGGTGGCCGATGCGCGGCGCGCGGCGCTGGCGATGTTTCCTGGTAAAGAACTGGCGTTCGATTTGATTTATAAGCCGCGGCTGCAGAGGTTGATGCGGGAGCGGTATCGGATGAATTAGGGAGTAGCGGGTAGGGTGTAGGAAGAGAAGGGCACACGGCAACAGCAGGTCCCTCCACTACGCGCTTCGCGCTCCGGTCGGGATGACAACAAGAAAAGAAAAGGAACGACGGACCCTTTGCGCTCACGCCCCATTCTTCGCTCGGGACGGCAATTCTATTTCTGGTCGAGGGCGGTTAGCTGGAAGGTGATGGTGCCCCAGAAGAGGCGGGCGCGCATCTGGACGGGGATGTGGCGATCGTCGTCGGTGTACCAGATCCAAATGTTGCCGCGGGCTTTGACGACGCCGGTGTCGGCGGTGGGCTGGACGCGGACGGTCTGGTAGGTGCCAAGCGGAGTGCGAACGGTTTCCTTCGCCTCGGCCTTCATGGTGACGATGACGGTGTGGACGGAGTCGCCGAGCGGGACGCGGAAGCTTTGGCCGGGCGTGAGCGGCTGCGATGCAGGATAGAAAATGGCGGAGAGCAGATCGGTGACGCAGGGGCCGACGGCGGCTTCGTCGTGCTTGCTGGTTCCCTTCACCACATTCTTTTCGTCGAGCAGGGCCTTTGCGTGAGCGTAATCGAATTTGAGATCGGTGTTGACCGCGCGATGGCCTTCCTGCAGCTGCTTCGAGAATCCGGCGGAGCAGTTGTTGGAGCGATTGAAGGAGGACTGGAAGCGATCGCTGACGCGATAGATCATGCTGATGGCGCCGAGAGTATCAGCGGAGGCGGTGACGCGCTCGACATTGCCGTCCTGCTGGAGGTGGAGGACGGTGGTGCCCGCTGGAAAGACGCGCCAGTCAACCGAGTAGGTGAGGGTTTCTTTGGGGGGAAAGGCGAAGCCGGAGCGGGGCGGATTAATTTGCGGATTTTGCGCGGAGGCGGCGACGGTTGCGGCGAGCAGGATGATTCCGATCCGAACTTGCGATCGGAAGGTGCTGAGAATAGCGCCGCGAAAAGAAGAAATTGAATTCCAGCTCAAATGATTCCCTTTTTACTTATTTGTGCAGTACTGACAGGTTCGGGACGAGCAGCTTCAGGATGAGAGCAGCATACATGCTGGCGGCTCCCATGAGGGCATTGTATTCACGATGCCGGCGATAGAGGGCGGGCGAGAAAGCGCCGGGCGTGGCGTTTGCGGAGGGGGCCGCGGTGATGCGCGGGATGAGGCGCGGGACGGCGGCGGCGTACGCGTCAAAGGCGGGAAACACGGAGCGGAGGTAGGCTTCTTCCGCGCGGATGACGGGGAGATAGATGAGGAGAAAGAGGGCGGCGAGGGCGATGGCGATCCAGGGGCTGCGCGCGGCGAGGGCGAATCCGAAAGCGATGAGGATGGAGCCGAGGTAGAGCGGGTTGCGGGTATGGGCGTAGGGGCCGGTAGTAGTGAGTTCGGCGTTCTTCTTGACGTAGCCGGAGGCGTAGCCGCGTAGCGCGAGGCCGGGCGCGACGAGCACGAGCGAGAGCGCGAGGTAGAGCGGGGTGGGATGCGCGAGCCAGAGAAAGAATATGGCGAAGGCGAATCCGAGGGGGACGCGGATGCGGCGGGCGATTCGATTCCACTGGATCATTCGCTTGTCCCCTGCAGGAGTTCGAGGGCGGCGTCGGTGACGGCTTCGGGCGTGATGGTGAGGAGTCCGGCTTCGGGCTCGGTGCGGCGGGTGTGGTCGCGCACGCTTTCAGGATGGCGAAGGACGCGGCTGCGGCAGTGGAATGGGCCGTTCCGCGCGGGATCGGTGGGGCCGAAGATGCCGACGACCGGCGTGTTGAGCGCGCAGGCGAGGTGCAGAGGGCCGGTGTCTCCGGCAATGATAAGAGCGGAGCGGCGGGTAACGGCGATGAGGCCGGCCATGTCGAGAGGAAGGATTTTGGCGGCTCCGTAGCTACTGTCGACGATGGCGCGGGCTAGATGGTCTTCCGCAGGGCCGCTGTTGATAATGACGGTGTAGCTCGCGTCGGCGAGGCTGCGGGCGACCGCGCCGTAGCGTTCGGCGGGCCAGCGCTTGGCGCCCCATCCCGCGCCGGGACTGAGAAGTACGCAAGGCTGGGGCAACTGCGCGGCCTGGGCGTCGGCGGCGGGATCGTGCGGGAGCAGCGGCAAGGTCATGGGGAGATTTTCTGACGCGATGGCGTTGGCGACTTCAAGCGATTGTTGAATGACGTGAACGCCGCGTGTAGTGACGCGCTGGTTGAAGAGGAATTTTGCGGCGAGTTCGCGCGGATGCTCTTCGCCAATGACGCGGCCGGTGTGCGCCCAGCGGGCGAAGACGGCGGAGCGGACGGCTCCCTGGAGGTCGACGGCGACGTCGTAGTCGAGTTCTTCGAGCGAGCGGCGGGCGCGGCTGATTTCGCTCCAGGTGGTGGGACTGAGAAGATTTTTCGCCCATTTTTTTGCGGGGATGAAGTGCAACTGGTCGACGAGGGGCATGGCGGACGTGCCGGGAGCGGAGTTTTCCGCTGAGAACAGGCCGCGCCACTGCGGCTCGATGGCCCAACCGATGAACCAGCTGGGATGGGCCTGGCGGAGCGCGGTGACGGCCGGCAGGGAGT
>DATHQV010000036.1:0-2263 GCA_035482355.1 Acidobacteriaceae bacterium
AGCCCTTCACCGCCAAGCAGGCCGACGCCATTCTCGAACTGCAATTGCACCGCCTCACCAAGCTTTCCATCGACGAAATCTCGAACGAGTTGAAGCAAGTGCGCGATAGCATCGCCGAATACGAATCCATCCTCGGCTCCGAGAAAAAGCTCCGCACCGTCATCATCAAAGAGCTCGAAGAAGTTAAGAAGCTCTACGGAGATGCCCGCCGCACCCGCATCGAAGACGAGGCCGCCGAAATCGTGCTTGAGGACCTCATCGCTGACGAGCAGGTCGCCGTCACCGTAAGCCATTCCGGCTACATGAAGCGCACGCCCATTTCCACCTACCGCATGCAGCGCCGCGGAGGCGTGGGCCGCACCGGCATGAAGACGCGCGACGAAGATTTCGTCGAGCATCTTTTTCTCGCGTCCACTCACGCCTACATTCTGATCTTCACCAACACCGGACGCGTCTACTGGCTGAAGGTTTACGAAATTCCCGACGTCAGCGCCGCCGGCAAGGGCAAGCACGTGGGCAGCCTGGTTGGATTGCAACAGGGCGAAGCCGTTCGCACCATGCTCGCCGTCCGCGATCTGGAATCGGAAAATAAATTCATTTTCTTCGCCACGCGCAATGGCCTGGTAAAAAAATCTGCGCTGCGCGAATTCATGCACGTCCGTTCCAACGGCATCAACGCCATCAATATTGAGCAGGGCGACGAACTGGTCTCCGCCCGCATCACCAACGGCCAACAGATCATCTTCATCGCCTCCCACGAAGGCATGGCCGTGCGTTTCGACGAAAGCCACGTCCGCCCCATGGGCCGCGCCGCCTACGGTGTCTGGGGCATCGACCTGGACAAGAATGACTACGTCGTCGGCATGGCCACAACCCCCAAGCCAGGCGCAGAAGCCGCCACGTCACACGTAGAGACAGCCGCCTCGGCTGTTCCGGGCGCGGAAGTGCCCGTGGGTGTTGACGGCGCCACGACCGAACCCGAAGTGATCGACGTAGCCGTCAAAGGTTCTCTGATCCTCTCCGTCACCGAAAACGGATTCGGCAAGCGCACTCCCGCCGACGAATACCGCCTTACTAACCGCGGCGGCAAAGGCGTCATCAATCTCAAAACCACGGAGCGCAATGGGAAAGTCGTCGGCATCGCCCAGGTCGACGAGACCTCCGAAGTGATGCTGATCAGCCACTACGGCAAAATCATTCGCATGGATTCAAAAACCATCCGCGAATCCGGCCGCAACGCCCAGGGCGTCCGCCTGCTGCACCTCGAACCCGGCGACCGCGTAGCCGCCGCAGTAGTCATCGCTCCCGAAGAAGAACCAAACGGCACCAACGGAGGCACGCTGATTCAGTAAGTGATTGTGTGGTGTTGCCTGTGGGGCGCGGGCACTCTTGCCCGCGCTCGTTGAGCCCAGCAATCTAACCCCGCACTCAAACGAGGCTTGTCGCCCTGAGCGAGGCATGAGCGCCGGAAAGGCGGTCATGCGCTATCAAAGGATCCCTATCTCTGCCCGGCATCTCCGGCTCGCCCGAGGTGTTCCTACGACTGCCCTCCTTGCACAACGACTGCGCTCCACCCAAACCACCGCCGGCCAACCCACCGCAACAACTTCCATCCCGCCGCCACGCCACCCACAATCGTCCCCACCCATAACAAGACCGCCGGCAGATAAAACAGGAACGCCATCATCGCAGACGCATAATCGCCGACGCTGTTTAAGCCATCGCGCAGCGCCAGTTTCAGCTGGTACAGCGGACGCCAGTTCAGTCCGAACACCTGCGTCTCGGCCTCGGTGCGCAGCGAGATGGCAATGGCCACCGTCTCGGTCTGCTTCGAAAGCGCGTTGAACTCCGCCTGCTGCTCCTCGATCTGTCCGCGCACTTCGCTGATCTGCTGGCTCACCGCGAGCAGGTCCTTCACCGTGTTCGCCTGCTTGAGGATCGCCAGATACTGCGCCTCCTCCGCTCGCAAGTTTCGCAGGTTCGCATCCTGATCCACGTATTGCCGGGTCACATCCTCCGCCGTGGTTGTTTCGTTCTCTACGCGTAGCCCCAGCTTTCGGATTTCCGCACGCGTCTGTTCAAAGCGCGCCGCCGGAACGCGAATCGTCAACGAACTGCTGGCCGCATCCTGCCCTCCGCCTTGCGAGCTCTCCAGATACCCGCCTTCCATTTCCGCCAGCGCCATGATCTTGTCCATCACCTGCGCGGGATGCTGCACCACGATCGCAAGCGAGCTCGAGCGAATGATCTTCCGCTCCGCAGA
>DATHQV010000037.1:0-2748 GCA_035482355.1 Acidobacteriaceae bacterium
GGCGGAAACATCGCTGAACTTGAGTTTCAAATCCGGCGGTTGCGCCGCGCTTCATCTCGCAATCAAGACGGCGCTGGGATGGATGAGTACCGATGAAAGCATTCGGACCGCGTTGCTGGTGACCGGCGACACTGCGCCGCAGGGCAGCCGGTCTCTGCTTCCGGTTACCGTGCAAGGGGACGCCGCGAGTGCGGTGATTCTGCGCCGCGAAGGCACGGAAGGTCCTTTGCTGCTGGGTGTGGAAGCGATGACGCTTGGCCATCTGCACGATGCCATCGCTCTAGTCAAAACCAACGGACACCTCGAGATTAAAGTGGATGCGGCGTGCATGGAAAACGAGGTGATGCCGGTCTACTATCTGAATTTATTCTGGCTGGTGCAGAAAGTCCTGGCGGCGTCTTCGTTGAGCTTGAACAATATTGATCATTTCATCTATTCGAACATCAGCCAGCGGGATCGCGAGGGCTTCCGCAGGATGGTGGGGCTGCCCGAGGGCGGCTTGGGGGCAACTCCCATGGCAGAGTACGGTCACACGTTTGCGAGCGATCTGGTCATCAATTATGTACACCTGCGGCGCGAGGGCCGAGTTGCTCCTGGGCAATTGTTGTTATTCGCTTCAGCAGGGATCGGCTTCACCTGGGGGGTGACGCTTGCCCGAGCGTGAATTCCCTGAGCCAGGGAGCGACGAACCAGAAGGCGACCTGCTCTCGGACTGGTTGCGGCGCACGGCAGCGGCGATGCCGGATGCTCCGGCAATCGTTGAACAGGATCGTGTCGGAGAAGACCGGATCAAGTCTTTCGGCGAGTTGTTCGAGCAGGCTGCGTCGCTGGCTGTGCGGTTTGTCGAACACGGCATTCAGAAGCAGGACCGCGTCGCGCTCGTGCTGCCGAAGTCGACCGATGCAATCGTGTCGGTTTTTGCGTCGCTACTTGCCGGAGCTGTCTATGTTCCCATCCACCCGCAGTGGCCGAAGGAACGAATCGAAGCAACCCTGGCGGACTGCGCGGCGCGGCTGGTGATTGAGGGCGAGGGGTCCCAGCCGCGAATCACCGATCGCGAGACCGGCGAAAGCATCCCCTGGATAGCGGCGCTGGCAGCTCCTGTCGACATTGCCGTTCGAAATTCGCTGCCTCGAGCAGACGCCGGCGATCCCGCTCTCATTCTGTTTACTTCGGGATCCACGGGTCGGCCGAAGGGCGTGGTTCTTTCGCACCGCGCGGTGGGCGCTTTCGTGAAATGGTCGGCGCGTGAGTTTCATATCTGTTCAACGGATCGCATCGCTTGCCCGTCGCCTCTCAGTTTCGATCTTTCCACCTTCGATATTTTCAACATGGCGTGGTGCGGCGCCACCTGTCTACTGGTCCCCGAACATAGTGTGTGGATGCCGCGTTTTTTGGTGCAGTTCGTGCGCGAGGCTCGCATCACTTGCTGGTATTCCGTTCCGTCGATCTTGGCCGGCATGTTGGAGGAGGGACGGATGGCGCAGCATGATTATCCGGGGCTGCGCGTCGTCCTTTTTGCTGGGGAGGTGTTTCGCGGTGCGGATGTGGCGCGGTTGCAATCCGCGGTTTCGCAGGCGGTTTGCGCGAACCTTTACGGCCCAACGGAAACCAATGTGGTTACGTGGTGCTGCGTGCCGCGCGACTTCGATGGTTCGCAACCATTGCCGATCGGCCAGCCTTGCCCCTATGCCACAGTGACGATGGATGCGACCAGTGGCGAATTGCTCGCGGGCGGCGACTCGCTGATGAGTGGATACTGGAACCGTCCCGAAGATACGCAACGTGCTTTCGTCAACCTGGAGGACAAGCGGTATTACCGCACCGGGGACCGTGTGTCGCGTGCGCCTGACGGCAACTATTTGTTTCTGGGACGGCTCGACCGGCAAGTGAAACGCCGCGGCTTCCGCATTGAACTGGGGGAGATCGAGACTGCACTCGCGAGCCGCGAGGATATACTGGAAGCGGCGGCGGTGGCTGTGGAGGACGGGAAGATGGGGACCGCCATCATTGCATTTGTCCGCACCCGTTCGGCCGGCGCTGTTAGCCTGATGGAAGCCAAAGCCCACTGTGCGCGGATGCTGCCCCTGTATATGGTTCCCGACCACATCGTTTTTCTAGATGCCATACCCAAGGGAAGCCGGGGGAAGGTCGATTACATCGCTTTAGGCAAAATCGCAGAAGCGCTCGAGCATGCTTCACCGAACCATGGAGATCAAGACCGCAGTCCGGCAGTTCATCGCTGAAAACGTTCTGCTCGGGATTCATCAGACCACGATCGAGGACACCACGCCCCTCGTCACCGGCGGGCTGATCGACTCGATCGGCATGATCGGCCTCGTGAATTTTCTTGAAACGCGCTTCAAGGTTGAATTCGTGCCCAGAGAAATCGACGTGCACAGCCTGAATACGCTGGAGCAGATCGACGAGCTGATCCGGAAGAAACTGGCCAGCCAGCAAGCCGGCGCCGCGGGCAGCGGACCGCAAATTCGGTGAGGTGTCGCGGTGTGGAACCGTTCGAGATTACCCGCGCTGGTCCTGACGGCAACGTTGTTTCTGTCCGCGTGCCAGCACCAAGAGGCGTTTGAAAAAGCGCCACTCTCCCCTGGCCAGATCGAGGTAGTGCGACTCTCGGAGCGCGCTAACCTCGCCGTGGAGCGTATTCGTTTCTGGTCCGGCGAGATGAACCAGCCCCGCTTTTTCCTGGCACTGGTACCCAAGACAAAGGTTCCGCCCTCCGAAGTGTTC
>DATHQV010000038.1:0-4634 GCA_035482355.1 Acidobacteriaceae bacterium
CGACAACCGACAACCGACAACCGACAACCGACAACCGACAACCGACAACTGAAAACTGAAAACTGACAACTGGAGCCCACCCCGCAGCAGCATCCATCACACCGCCGTTCAACCCTGGGTGACCACCGTCATCCAGGGTTCGCTCTTTCCGTCCATCCCAATCCGCCCCACACCTTCCCGCCCGCCGGACCTTCCTGCTACCTTCTATGGGGTAGCCCCAATGTCCATCATTCCGCCCATCATTACGCCCGACCTCCAATCGTCCGCCACGCGTTTCGTCCGCGCCTGCCTGCGCAAGCCCGTCGACCGGTCGCCCGTCTGGTTCCTTCGCCAGGCCGGCCGCTACATGCGCGAGTACATGGAAGTCCGCCGCCACCATTCGCTCCTTGAAATCTGCAAGAGCCCCAAACTCGCCGCGGAAGTCACCATCACCGCCGCCGAAAAACTCGACGTCGACGCCGCCATCATCTTTGCCGACCTCCTGCTCCCCCTCGAATGCATGGGCCTCGATTTCGAATTCCAGCAGGGCGAAGGCCCCGTCATCCACAAGCCACTCCGCGACGCCGCCGCAATCGACGCCCTCGTCACCACCCGCGCCTCCGAGCTCGCCTACGTCGGCGAAGCCATCCAGCGCGTCGTCACCCACTTCCACGACCGCATCGGCATCATCGGTTTTTGCGGAGCGCCCTTCACCCTCGCCAGCTACATGATCGAAGGCGGCGGCTCCCGCAACTACATCGAAACCAAGAAAATCATGTACCGCTACCCTGACGCCTGGCGCAAGCTCCTCGACAAGCTCGTCGTCGTCCTCCGCGAATTCGCCGCGCAGCAGGTCGCCGCCGGCGCTGATGTCATCCAGATCTTCGATAGCTGGGCCGGCGCGCTCTCTGTCCCCGACTACCGCGACTTCGTCCTTCCCATCACCCGCACCCTCGTCCGCGAAGTTCAGTCGCTCGGCGTTCCCGTCATCTACTTCGGCGTCGATACCGCCAGCCTCCTGCCCGCCATGCGCGAAACCGGCGCCGATGTTCTCGGCCTCGACTGGCGCACGCCTCTCGACCAGGCCTGGCACGGTCTCGACTACGCCTGCGCCGTCCAGGGCAATCTCGATCCCATCACCCTCTTCGCGGAGCCCGAATTCATCCGCACCCGCGTCCATCAGATTCTCGACCAGGCCGCCGGCCGCGCTGGCCACATCTTCAACCTCGGCCACGGCATCGTCCCCGGCACCCCCGTCGAAAACGTTCAGGCCGTCGTCAAATTCGTCCGCGAATACGTTCCCGCGCACAGGGACGTCCGCCATGCCTGACGCCGTCCTCCTCCTCGCTCACGGCACGCCCGATCGTGTCGAAGAGATTCCCGAATATCTCTCCCGCGTCACCGGCGGACGCCCTCTGCCGCCAACCGTCGTGGAAGAAGTCAGCCACCGCTTCTCCCTCATCGGCGGCAGCCCCCTCACGCCTCTCACTCTCCAGCAGGGCAGCCTTCTCCAGCAGGAACTCGGCCTTCCCGTCTACGTCGGCATGCGCAACTGGAAGCCTTACATCGCCGAGGTGGTCCACCAGATGCGCGCCGACGGCATCACCCGCGCCGTCGCCGTCTGCCTCGCTCCGCAGAATTCCCGCACCAGTGTCGGCCTCTATCGCCGCGCCGCCTTCGCCGCCGCCGAAGGCGCCATCGAACTCCGCTTCCTCGACGACTGGGACGACCACCCCCGGCTCATCCAAGCCTTTGCCGAACGCCTCCGCGACACCCGCGATCCCTTCATCACCGAAATCGGCGAGCCCATCCCCGTTCTCTTCACCGCCCACAGCGTCCCCTGCCGCACCATCATTTCCACGCCGCAAACGTTGTCATCCCGACCGGAGCCGCCGAGCAGCGCAGGCGCAGCGGAGGGACCTGCTGCAAATTTGTCATCCCGACCGGAGCGAAGCGCAGCGGAGGGACCTGCTTTTTCACCCCCCGATCCCTACCCCATCGAAGCCAAACTCACCGCCCAACTTGTCGCCTCCCAAATCTCCGGCCTCACTGAACAGGATTGGTTCTTCGCCTTCCAAAGTCAGGGCATGTCCGATGGCCCGTGGCTTGGCCCCACCGTCGAAGACACCCTCACCGCTCTCCGCCAGCAGGACGTGACCAACCTCGTCATCCAGCCCATCGGATTTCTCTGCGATCACGTCGAAATCCTCTACGACATCGACGTCGCCTTCCGCGAATTCGCCGCTGGCCTCGGCATCACCATCCGCCGCCCCGCCTCCCTCAACGACTCGCGCCTTCTCACCCAGGCGCTCGCCGACTTAGCCCGCCGCGGCCTCGCCTAAATCCCATCGCTATAGATTGTTGTCATCCCGACCGGAGCGCGTAGCGCGCAGCGGAGGGACCTGCTGTTCGCCCTTCCTTTCGCCGGGAGCCCCTATCTGCCCGGTTTTGGCGGATGGGTGAAATGCGCGAAGCGCATCGCTTAAAACCGACTTCACCTAAAACCTGGAACCTGGAACCTAAAACCTGGCCCCCGCAGCTTTCCCCCAAATCCCGCATCTGAATATCCTGAGATCGCAATGAAGACCTGGCAAAAGCTCGCCCTCCTCATCCTTATCCCGGTCGCCATCCTCGCCATCGGCATCTGGCGCATCAATGTAGCCCGCAACCAGCCCCTCAAAGTCTCGCCCCAGGCGCAGGAGCGCCCTCTCAGCCAGGACGAAATGGTCCAGCCCCGCCAGCTCTTCATCGACGATCTAAAATCCGCCCGCGACCTCATCGGCAAACCCGTCTGGGTCCAGGCCGGCTATGAGATGGAATATTTCGCCTACACCGCGCACCACGTCGACTTCGCTCACAAAATCGGCGTGCTCCCCAGCGCACAGCGCCTCGACATCAAAGACATCGTTACGCAAAAAGAGCCAGCCAGCATCACCAGCCGCATCCCCGCGGGCGACAAGCAGGCCTTCGCCGTCTTCACCATGCCCGGCGACGACAAGCAATACGCCGCCGCCATCGGCTACCTCCAGGGCACCGACTCGACCTACTATTGCGACAAAATCCTCTACTACGACGACCCGCACCAGATGTACAACTTCTGGCCCGCACCCATCTGGCAGGCCATTGATCAGCACCACCCCATCAACGGCATGAACGAGTTGCAAACCGCCATGGCCCTCGGCGTCATGCAGCAGTCCGATTCCTCCGACTACGGCAACCGCACCGTCTACTACGACGCTGGGCCCAATCGCTGGTCCGTCACCTTCGAAAGCAACAAGGCCACCTCCGTCCAACAGCAACCACCGACAACCACCGCAGCGAAATAGCCGAGCCCATGCCACCGGCCGGCTTTAAGCCCGCTCCGCAAACCGCGCCGGCGACGACAAAAATCGATTTCGCATCAGCGTGATCCAGTCGCCGAAGCCGCTGTGCGGCTGGCTCACCTCATCCGGCACACTCTGCGCCACCGGCTCTTGCGTCTCGCTGGTCTCGAACCGCTCCGCCTCGGGCTCGTTGCGAGGCGGTTCCGTCCCCAGCGCCCGCATCCGCAGATATGTTGCGACTGTCACTCCCGCCGTCGCTGCACATTGCCTTAATCGCACCTTCTCCGCATTCGACAACGGTACCGAGATGCACTCTTTCCGCTCCGTCGCCTCTGCTTTTGCGAATCGCGTCCTGGGCTGGTCCCGCCGCACGCTCTTCGCCAGAACCTGCCGAAACTCCTCCGGCTTCCCCTTAACTGGCTGTGCATCAGGCGCCTTCAAAGCCGCGCGCCTGTTCCTCGCCGGCGTTCTCTTCGTACTCGCGTCCGCAACCGCCGAGTTCCGCGCCTTGGCCTTGCGCGCTGTCTTCGCTTCCGGCTGTTTCGCAGCTTTCTTCGCCCGCGGCGACGCTACGATCGAAGCCTGCAGCAAAGCCTCTACAGCCTTCACCGCCGTCCCATCTGGCTTCACCGGTTCCCCAACGGGTAACTGCTTCTCTGCAACCGGAGCGACAGCCGGCCCAACGCCGTTCGCCGCCATATTCCCACCGCGCACCCGGTTCCGTACCCGTCGCATCGCCTCGTCATACGGAATCTCGCGCACCTCGTCATCGATGACCTGAACCGCATCCCCGCTTTGCTTCCCCGACCAGCTGTTGAACCGGCTCAGAATGGTGTGGATGTCATCGGTATTCTTTCCCGGCTGCATGGCCCATTCCCTCCATGCGCCGAGATTATGACGAGTTCCCCAAGCTTGAGCAGAATCCCTAAGAGATTTCTCACCCGCATTCCGCAATCGGAACCCACTCGCACCACCGTCTCAATTCGGAACGCCCGGCCCCGCCCAACCCCTCAGCCCGTATTCCGCAACCCCGCCGCAATCCCGCTAATCGTACCGGAGATCGCGCGGTTTACCTCGTCCGTGTCCTCGCCCGCCCGCTTCCGCCGCAACAGGTCCACCTGGATCAGGCTCATCGGGTCCACATACGGATTCCGCAGCAGAATCGACCGCGCCAGCACCGGATTCGACTCCAGCAGTTCCTTCTGCCCCGTCACCGCCAGCACCGCATCCCGCGTCCGTTCAAATTCTTCCTTCAGCATCCCAAACACGCGCTCCCGCAATTCCACATCCGGAACCAGCCGCGCATACAGCGACGCAATTCCCAAATCCGCC
>DATHQV010000039.1:0-89452 GCA_035482355.1 Acidobacteriaceae bacterium
CTGGCGCTGCCCCCGGTGTAAGCGGATTCGGGAACAGCGACGCTGAGCGGCGTAGGCGGCGCCAGTTGCGCGAGTGCCGGCGTATGGAAACTGGGCCGTTGCCACTTCATGCGCTGGACGATGGCGTGGCCGGTCAGCGTATTCTGCGGCATTTCATCGATGGACGGCGATTGCGCGGTGAGCGAGGCGGCAGCGAGGATGACAGTGAATCCGAGGCCGAGTTCCGCTTCGCTAAAACGGCGCAGGCGGAACAGCATCGGTGCACGCGAGCCGTCCGCGGCGCGAATAGTGAGAAAATTGCCGGCTCCCAGAGCGAGCATGAGGGCGGTAACGACAATCTTGGACGACAGCAGAAGACCGTACGACGTGCCCACCATTGCCGGCCACGATCCTGCGTAGAACCAGGCCAGGCCCACACCTGCCAGCACCAGCGTGGCCACAGAGGCGATGGCCATCGTGGAAAACCGGCGCGCCATGGTGGCGGAGACTTCCGCGTCACCAGTGCGCTTGACGGCGATGAGCAGAAATGGGAGAGCGCCGATCCACGCGGCCATGCCAAGGTGATGCGCGGCGGTGAAGACCAACAGCAATCCCCGGTGGTTCATGCGCGACATCGCGTGGCTAAGCGAGACGGACGCGCCCAGCGCGATGACGGCTGCCAATACTCCGGGCAAAAGACTCTTGGCTGCGCGAAGAGAAATGAACAACGCCATGGACGCGACGACGAAAATGCTGCCCGCAACGAAGTAGGAGGCGGAGAACAGGTCGCGCAGGCCCTGGCCGGAGCTTCCCATCAATTCGGCGGAGGTTGTAGCGAGGACCAGTACTTGCGTGAGCGCGAGGGCCAGCGCGAATCGCGATGCAATGCGGCGCAGGCGAAGTTGCGCATCCGGTGCGAGGCCCGCGGGGCGCGCTGCAGCGAGCAGGAAAAACAGCGCCCCGAAAGACATCGCCTCCAGCGCGAACGACACCGCGCGCAGCAGCAGCGCGAGCAAATCGAAGTCGCGAACGAACCAGATCAATGCGCTCTACTGAACGGTGAACGGAATTTCGCCGCGCGTAATGTGCCCGTCGGTCGAGAGCGCCTGCCAGTGCATTACATACTGCCCCGGCTTCAGGTCGGCGTGGGCGTTCAGCGTGGTTCCGTCGCGCTGGGTATCGTGAACGATAGCGGCCTGGCCGCTGCCTCCGGCAATCTCAATGCCGAGCGTGGAGCGCTGGGCGTCGACGCGCGAATTGAAGCGGAGTTCAATAGCGAGGCTGCCCGCGCGCACCGTGGCTCCGGCGGCCGGCGTGCTCGAAACCAGATGCGCGTGCGCCAGCGCGAGACGCGGGAGCAGAAGGACAAAAACGGTGAGGGCCAATACGGCCATGGAGAGTCGTTTAACAGACATGGGTGTGCCCAACTCCTCAGGAGTAATTGCTCGACAGAAAGATGGTACGCCGGCTGTGTTGCAGTCTCAAAATGGCACATGCGGCGCGATTGATCAGGCAGGACGATGCGTGGCCTGGACGATGAGCAGCGCACCGACGCACGCCAGACCGACGTAAATGCATTTCAGGTAGACATCTCCGCGCAGGCGATGATTGATGAACCTGCCCAGGAAAACAGCCGGCAGCATTACTGGCAACGACAGCAGATAATCGTGGGTGACGGCGCGAACCCACAATCCGTCCATCCAGTAACCGGCCATCACCAGCACGCTGGCGGGCAGGAAATAGGCCTGCAGCGTGGCGCGAAAGTGCTGTGCCGACCAGCGCCGCATCGATCCGTAAATCACGAGGGGTGGGCCGTTCATCCCATGGGCGCCGCCCAGAATGCCTGCACAGAAGCCGCACGCCGCCAGCCATCCGCGATGGTCGCGGCGCAATTCCAGCGGAGTGCGGCCGATGAAAGACCAGATGGAAAAAATAAGAATGAAGCCGCCCAGCGCGGATTTCACTAATGTCTGATGGCTGCTGGTGAGCAGCAGGAGACCGAGCGGCAAGCCGGGCAATGTGGCCAGAATCAGCCAGCCCGCGCTGGCGAAATGAATCTTCTTCCAGTCCTGCACTACCACGATGCCGGCGATGGTGATGGAAAGAAGGACGGCGAGCGGCGCTGCCACCTTCAGCGGGATAAATAGTGTCAGCAGCGGTACGGCGACCAGCGCTTCACCGAACCCGAAGGCTGAGCGAATCAGCGTGGCGACGAAAACGATCAGCAGAACATAGAGCGTCGGCGCGTCGAGGGTCATCGGGGGAACAGTTGGCCGCTACCGTGAAGCGGCGCGGACCGACTGGCCGCTGATTTCCGCAGCACGCGCTTCAGCGTAGGCGGCAGCCCCCAGCAACGCGCAGCGGCTCTCAAGGATAATGCGCACCGGCGTGTGGATCGTGAGCCCGCTGAGCCTTCCTTTATCGGTGAAAGCCTTCATGAAGGCGCCGTTCTGCATGGTCTTCATGATTTTTGGCGCGATGCCGCCGCCGAGATACATGCCGCCGACCGCGAGCACTTTCAGAACCATGTTGCCGGCTTCGGCTCCGTAGGACGCAACAAACATCTCCAGCGTTTTGGCGCATAGCTCGCTGGTTCCCTTCTCGCCTTCTTCGCCGATCACGGCATTGGGATCCTCAGTCTTCATGCGGTCCTGCAGCCACTTTGGTTCTTCCATGCCTTTTACGTCGCGCAGGAAATCATAAATATTGGTGATGCCCGGACCGGAGACGACGCGCTCGTAGCTGACGCGGCCGCCGAGTTTTTTCATTAGGTAAACAAGCAGTTCGGCTTCGAGCGGATTGCGCGCGGCGAAGTCGGTATGTCCGCCTTCCGAAGCCATGGGAACGTGGGCCTTGCCGTTCCAGATGAGCACGCCTTCGCCCAGGCCGGTTCCGGCGGCGACGACGGCGCGATTGCCGACGGCGGAGGGGTCGCCGACATTGAGCGTGAAGATCTGATCCGCGCTCAACTCGGGAATGCCGTAGCCATTGGCTTCAAGATCGTTGATCAGAAAAATGTGTGGAATTTTGAGGTTGGCCGACATCTCGGCGCTGTCCAGTTCCCACGGAAGATTGGTGAGCCGCAGGCGGCCGCCGCGCACCGGGCCGGGCACGCCAAAACAAGCGGCGGTGATCGTCGCGCACTCGTCAGCAGTGACAAATTTTCGGATGATCTGCTCGAGCCCGGGAAACTCCTGCGCGGGAAAACGCTCTTCGCGCTTGTGAACCAGGTGGCCTTGCTCAAAGTCGTACAGCGCCAGGGTGACTTTTGTCCCCCCCACATCTCCAGCGAGAATCATCTTGCAATCTCCAGTGTTCCGGTACCCTGAGCATCCGGCGGAGGGAGTTGCGCCGCAGCGGCCCCGTCCAAATAGAATAGCAGCCGCCCATTCTGCGGCTGGATGAGCTGCGAGGGCAGCGTTTCAGGATCATAAGGCCCCTGCAAAACGCGCCCCAGAGGATCGGCTTTCTTCGCGCCGTCGACCAGGAAAAAGACGTCGCGCGCCGCGTTGATGACGGGCCATGTGAGCGTGACGCGCCAGGTTTGCGTTTGCTGGGGCACATGGTTCGCGATGGCAACGCGGCCTATTTCGTGCAGCCCTTCCGTGTGCGGGAACAGCGATGCGGTGTGTCCGTCGTCGCCCATGCCCAAATGGAGCACGTCGAATACCGGTCCCTCCGCGCCTTCGAGGCGGAAGTGTCCGCGAATGGCGGATTCGTAGCGGGCCGCAGCAACTTCAGGATCGAGTTCGCCCGCGATGCGGATGATGCGATCGGGAAGCAGCGGCACCCGTTCGAATAACAGCTCGTTGGCCACGCGGAAATTGCTGTCAGGGTGCGTGGGCGGAACGCAGCGCTCGTCGACCCAGAAGACGAAGAGGCGATCCCAGGGAACGGCTTCGCGGTAGGGCTCGCGCGGATCGGCGAGCAGCGAGAAAACCGGCTTGGGACTGCCTCCGCCGGAGATGGCGATGCGCGCCACGCCGCGCGCGGCTACCGCGGCCTGGATGCCGTCGACAAAGCGCTGGGCTACAGCCCGCGAAAGTGTGTCCTGCTGCTGGTAGACGCGGTATTCAACGTGAATGGATTTTGGCATTTTTCCGACTCAGGACGCGGAACCAGTGTTGCGAAACGAAAATGCGGCTCCGCATCGCAAACCGCATTCTACGGCAAAACCGGAAGCGCGTATCACTCCGCCGGTTTCACGGCTGGCGGCCGAATTGTGTGCCAGGTATATCCGTCGCGACCAATCAGCTCGTCGCCGCACTGCGGACCCCACGAGCCCGCCGCATAGTTGGGGAACGTCTGCGGATATTTCTTCGCCCATGCCTCGAGAACCGGCGTGTAGAGACCCCACGTCGTCTCCACGCCATCGCGATGCGCAAAGAGCGTAGCGTCGCCAAGCATGGCGTCGAGCAGCAGACGCTCGTAGCCGTTCGCGGACGAAGCGCCGAAGGCCTGGGCGTAGCTGAAGTCCATGATCACCGGGCACACCGCCATCTGCGGGCCAGGCACCTTCGTCCCGAAGCGCAGCGAGATGCCTTCGTCCGGCTGAATGCGCATGGTGATGATGTTGGGCTGAATGTCGCAGCCGCCCTGCACGTGAGCGCCAAAAAGTAACATCGGCGGTTGCTTGAACTGAATTGTGATCTCAGTAGCGCGTGTGGCAAGGCGCTTTCCGGCGCGGAGGTAAAACGGAACGCCGGCCCAGCGCCACGTTTCAATCTCAAGACGCACGGCGGCGTAGGTTTCAGTGTGTGAATCGGGGTCGACGCGATCTTCTTCGCGATAGCCCTTCACCATTTGTCCGTTGACGATGCCGGGACCGTACTGGCCGCGGACGCAATCGAAAATATTGATGGGCTTGATGGAGCTCCAGACCTTGATTTTTTCACGCCGCACCGCTTCGGCAGCAAAGCTGGCCGGAGGTTCCATGGTGATGAACGAAAGCAGCTCCATCATGTGGTTTTGCACCACATCGCGCAGCGCTCCCGCCTTCTCATAGAACGGGCCGCGGCCTTCGATCCCGATGTTTTCCGCCGCCGTGATCTGCACATGATCGACAAAATTGCGGTTCCAGATGGGCTCGAAGATCCCGTTGGCGAAGCGAAAGACCAATACGTTCTGCACGGTTTCTTTGCCGAGGTAATGATCGATGCGGAAAATCTGGTTTTCGCTGAAGACGGTGTTTACGTCGTCGTTCAGTTCGCGCGCGCTCTCCAAATCGTGGCCGAAAGGCTTTTCGATAATGACGCGAGCCATACCCACTTCCGGCTTGGCCATGCCGTGGGTGCCCAGGCGATGCACGATGTCTGCGAAGTATTCAGGAGCGGTGGCCAGATAAAACAAGCGATTCCCACGGGTGCCGTAGTCGTGGTCGTACTGCTCGAGCAACTTTTTCAGCGACGCGTAGCCGTCGTCGTTGTCGAACTCCATCGCGTGGTAGCCGATTTTGCTGGTAAAGTCGTCGAGCTTGTCTGCGCCGGCTTTCACGCCGCCAAACTCGATGATGCCCTGCTTCATGTCGTCGGCAAATCCCTTGCCCAGATCGCGGCGGGCCACTCCGACGATGCGGAACTCCTTCGGCAGCAGGCCCGACTCCTCCAGATGGAAGAGGGCTGGCAGCAGCTTGCGCTTGGTCAGGTCGCCGGACGCGCCGAAAATGACAACGACGGTCGGCTCGGGGATGTGCTCCTTCACCTGGGATGACGCCTGCTTTACATCTTCGGGTGAAATTCTCAGTTCCGTGGTGGCCATGGGGAATCCTCTCTCGCATTGCGCCGCGCGGGGATGCGCGTGGCGCGGTTTCTCAGGCGGCTGCGTCTTTCTCTGACTTCACGGCATGACCGCCGAACTCGTTGCGCATAATCGCGAGCATGCGGTCGGTGAAGTTGTATTCTTCACGGCTGCGGATGCGGCGCAGGAGCGACTCCGTGATGACCGGCGCGGCGATGTTGAGGTTGATGGCTTCAAAGACCGTCCAGCGGCCTTCGCCCGAGTCCTCAACATAGGGTTCCAAACCTTTGAGCTCAGGATTTTTTGCGAGCGCATCGGCGGTCAGGTCGAGCAGCCACGAACGCACCACGCTGCCATAGCGCCAAATCTGTGCGATCTGCGGCAGGTCCAGTTGCAACTCCTCTTTCCCCTGCATGATGGAAAATCCTTCGGCGTAGGCCTGCATCATGCCGTACTCAATGCCGTTGTGAATCATCTTGACGAAGTGGCCGGATCCAGCGGGACCCACATGGCCCCAGCCCTTATCTTTCGCCGGCGCAAGAGTTTCGAAGATGGGATAGAGGCGCTCGACCACCGTGTCATCGCCGCCAATCATCATGCTGTAGCCCTCTTTCAGGCCCCACACGCCGCCGGAGGTTCCAACGTCGACAAAGTTGAAGCCTTCCGTTTTGAGCTCCTGGTGGCGGCGCTGGCTGTCCTGGTAATTCGAGTTGCCGCCGTCGATGAACGTGTCGCCCTTCTGCATGAGCGGCTTTAGTTTGGCGATGGTGTCGTCGACCGGCTTGCCCTGCGGCACCATGATCCAGATGGCGCGTGGCGCGGCGAGATTCTTTACCAAATCTTCAAGGCTGTTGACGCCAACGGAACCGGCATCGGTGAGACGCTTCACGGCGTCCGGGTTAAAGTCGAAGCCGACGACTTTGTGGCCGCCCAGGCGCAGCCGCTCGGCCATGAAGCCGCCCATCTTGCCCAATCCAATCAGTCCAAGTTCCATCGTGTTCCTCCTGCGAAAATTTGGGATGACTTGCAGCCGTCAGGCTTCGCGCAGCTGACGTCCGTTTATTCGGTTTTGCCCAACATCGACGCCGAGCTGCGTCAGTTCTTCAGCCAGCTGCGCCGAGCCTTTGTAGCAAATGGCGTGGATGCCCAGCGATGCGGCAGCAGCGGCATTCTCTGCGCGATCGTCGATGAAAACAACTTCTTCGGGGTCGCGCTGGAGCACATCCAGCGCCAGCTGATAGATTTTGCGGTCCGGCTTGCGCAATCCCACATAGCAGGAACTGAAAAAGGCGTCGTACAACTCGAGCAGATCGAATTTTGCTAACCGGTATTCGTTCAGCATGCGGGATTCGTTGTTGACTGTGCCCAGCACATATTCCTGCTCATCCGATGCGGCCAGTTCGCGAAGGATTCCGATGGCGCTGTCAGGGAGCAGGGTCGACTGCTCGCGCACCGCATCAAGAAACGCTGCCTGCGTGAAGTTGCGCGGCTGAAAAAAAACAGTGTGGCGCAGATATTCGTCAGCAGAGATTTCGTCTCTCTCCCAGGCCTCATCCACCTCGGCGTGACGGCGCGTAAAGTCGGCATGGTCGAGACCGAAGCGCGTAAGCACGGCGTCGCGCTGCTGGTGATCCCAGCCATTGGTGAGCAATACACCGCCCACGTCCCACAGAATGGTGCTGATGCTCTCCATGCAACTCCTGGCACGTCGAATTTGTGAATGACCGAACGAAAGCCTGGGGTATTGAGTTGTTGATGTTAAGGTTTCGCTGTTTCTGGCATGTTACGAGCTTCAATGGCCTTCACTTTATTCAGTCTGCGCACATAGCGCTCCACCTGCGACTGGAAGCGCGCATTGAGATATGCGGCAACCAGGTCGAAGGCGGTTTCCGATCCGATAATGCGCGCACCGAGCACCAGCACATTCATGTCGTCGTGTTCGACGCCCTGGTGCGCGGAATAATGGTCGTGGCACATGCAGGCGCGAATGCCGGGCATCTTGTTGGCCGCGACGCACACGCCGACACCGCTGCCGCAAATGAGGATGCCGCGCTCGGCGCGCCCCGCATAAACGGCGCGGCCCACCGCTTCCGCGTAGTCCGGATAGTCAGAGGGTTCCGTGTTGAAAGCGCCGAGGTCAATAACCTCGTGCCCCAGGCGCTCAAGATAACCGCGCACCTCTTCCTTGAGCGTGTAGCCTGCGTGATCTGCGCCGATGGCCAGTTTCATGATTTTATTTCCCCGCCAGCGCCGGCTCTGCTTTCCGGGCGCGCTCTACCAGCGCTTTCGCGCGGGCCACTACGCTGTCAGCGCCAAAGCCGAGCTTCTCAAGGACGATGGGGCCGGGAGCCGATGCGCCGAAGCGGTCGATGCCGATCACATCGCCATGGCGGCCGACGTATTTCCACCATCCCAGGGTCGCACCCGCTTCGATCGCCAGCTTCGGCAGATGGTCAGGGAAGATGGACGCCTTGTACGCGTCGGATTGTTCCTCGAAGATGCGCGTGCTGGGCATGGAGATAACTCGCGCGACGATGCCCTCTGTCTTCAACTGCTTCGCACCCTCGATAGCGGGCCACAACTCCGCTCCGGTGCCGACAATCACAATATCCGGCGAGTCGCTGCCCTGTTCCACAATGTAGGCGCCGTGACGCACGCCTTCAAAAACGCGCTGCTTCACGGGATCGAGCAGCGGGAGATCCTGACGCGACAGGGCCATGAACGACGGGCCCTTGCGCTCGAGGGCCAATCCCCACGCCGCCGAAGTTTCGTTGGCGTCGGCGGGGCGGAAATCCGTGAGGTGCGGAACCGCGCGCAGCATGGTCAGGTGCTCGATGGGCTGGTGGGTTGGACCATCTTCGCCAAGGCCGATGGAATCGTGCGTAAACACGAAGAGAGAGTGGGACTGCATGATGGCCGCGAGCCGGAGGGCCGGCTTGCAGTAGTCCGTGAACACAAAAAACGTCGACCCAAACGGGATAATGCCGCCGTGCACCGCCATGCCGTTGACCGCGGCGCACATGCCGAATTCGCGCACGCCAAAGAAGACGTTGCGGCCCGTGGGATCGATGTGAAAATTGCCGCTGTCTTTGATCACCGTCTTGGTCGACGCGGTCAGGTCGGCAGCGCCGCCCATCAGTTCGGGCACCGCTTTCGCGATCGCGTTCATCACGGTATTGCCCGCAGTACGCGTCGCTACCGGTTTGCCGTCCGCGGGGAATTTCGGCAGGCTCTGCTCCCAGCCATCCGCCAGGCGGCCTTCCTGCACGCGCTCGAACTGCGCAGCCACATCGGGAAACGCTTTTTTGTAATTCGCAAACAGCGCGTTCCAGTCAGATTCTTCCTGAGCGCCTTTATCGACGGCCTGCAGCCAGTTCTCAGCGACTTCGTCGGGAACGTAGAAGAATTTGTCTTCCGGCCAGCCAAGATTGCGCTTGGTTTCCTTCACGGCTTCCACGCCAAGCGCTTCGCCGTGGGCCTTGTTCGTGCCCGCCTTGGGACTGCCGTAGCCAATCACTGTCCGCACCGCGATGAGGGACGGCTTGTCCTTCACCCCCTGAGCGGCTTCAATCGCCTTCGCAATGCCCTCCAGATCGTTGCCGTCCTGCACAATCTGCGTGTGCCAGTGATACGCATCAAATCGCTTCAGCACATCCTCGGTAAACGAGAGCTCCGTGGGTCCGTCGAGGGAGATGAGGTTGTCGTCGTAGAGGAAAATCAGCTTGCCCAGGCCCAGCGTGCCGGCCAGCGAGGCTGCCTCGTGCGATACGCCTTCCATCAGATCGCCGTCGCCGCACAGCCCGTAGGTGTAGTGATCGACGACATCGAATCCGGGACGGTTATAAACCGCCGACAGGTGCTTTTCCGCGATCGCCATGCCCACAGCCATCGCGAAGCCCTGGCCGAGCGGGCCGGTGGTCACTTCCACGCCGTCGGTGTCGCCGTATTCCGGGTGGCCGGGAGTGTTCGATCCCCATTGGCGGAACTGCTCCAGGTCCTCAATCGAAACCTTGTAGCCGGTGAGGTGCAGCACGGAATAAAGCAACGCCGACGCATGTCCGTTCGAGAGCACGAAGCGATCGCGGTTGCTCCACTTTGAATGCTTCGGATTGTGCCGCATGAATTTGTGAAACAGGAGATAAGCAATGGGGGCGCAGCCCAGCGGAGCGCCGGGGTGCCCGCTGTTTGCCTTTTGCACCGCATCGACTGCAAGAAATCGCAGCGCGTTAATCGACAGCTGGTCGAGCTCGCTCATAGACCTGGTCACTCCTCTTTTTAAGGGCTGAGGGACAGTTCGGCGTCCGGCACAATTCCGTCCTGATTGTCTCTCTAGTGGTTTGGATGACGCAAACCGCCGTTTAGTGTCAGGCCGGCGGTTCCACCGCGACGTCGAAATTCCGGCCTTCCCAGCGATTCTCGTCGGGCCAGAACAGAGTAAACGAAAGCGCGCCAGTCTGCTCCGGCGTGGTGGGCAAATCGGCACAGGAGCCGGCAAAGCCCAACTGCGTGCTGTCGAGCGCGTGGTTGGATTGCCAGTTGTCGTCCGACCAGATCACTCGAAACCGGGCGGCCGCGGTGATACGGAGAGTTTTGCCCGCATCGATCCGGCGTATCTGCCGACGCGTCACCTTGAACACTTCAATGTGGCTCTTCTCGTGTTTTCCCTGGGCGTATCGCTCCTGGACGATTGGGATACAATCGAACACTTTGCCGTCGGCCGCGGAGCGCAGCAGCTTCAGGTACTCAGAGTGCGCCCACACCAGAGGCATCGCGGACCCGGCGGGACCGCCGAAGCACAAGCCGAAGGCGTCCCGCTCGTCCCATACCTGTTCGGGCAACATGCCGCCGTCGGACGCAAAGCGCTCGATGGTGGCGATCCGTTCGCGAATGTCCAGGCCCGCGGCTAATTCGTAGTGGGCGCGCTCACCCACCAGCAGTGGCCACGGACGCCCCTGCCCATACCCAATAAAAGGGCCGCCGTCTGCGCGCTGGCCGTAGCCGTCGTGGTTATAGCGGAGCCAGCAAGGACCCTTCGGAGTATCGCGCTTCAGCACGCGGTCCATCACTTTGATCGTGTCCACAATCAACGGAT
Organism: Acidobacteriaceae bacterium; assembly: GCA_035482355.1. Lineage (GTDB taxonomy): Bacteria > Acidobacteriota > Terriglobia > Terriglobales > Acidobacteriaceae > Palsa-343. The sequence goes on from DATHQV010000039.1 coordinate 10,808, forward strand.
CGTTCGGGGCGCGGACACCATAGCGGACGAGCTCAAGAAATCCGCCGTCGATAATCTCGCGCGCCTCGAATTCCGATTGCTCGCCTGGTCCCAGATTGTTGATGTGCACAATCTCCCGCCCGCAGGTCTCGCGCGCATACGGCTCGCCACACTCCGGCGGACGAATGCGCATGTAGTGGCGCTGGATGTCCGGATCCAGCACGCCGCTGTTCGTAACCATCCAGTCTTCCAGGTGGCTCTCGATCCAGTCCGCATGCTGCTCGAGGAACTGCGCCAGTTCCGGCGCATCGTGCGCGCGCGCAATGTCGGCCGCGCAAATGAGCCCGGCGATCACCGCCGCAAGTGTGGAGGGCGAATAGCCGGGCGTCTCTTCCCAGCGTTCCTGCTGGGTAACCGGCGCATAGCGGACCAGAAACCCCGCGGCGCGCTCGACAAAGGGGAAAATCTCGAAATTATTGAGGCCGTCCAGCTTCCACAAACGCCACGCCAGGATGATGGGGAAGGCGACCTCGTCAAGCTGGATCCCGGTCCAATACGGCTCGCCATTGACCCAGAAATTCTGCGAGAAGCCCCCGTCGGGCTTTTGCGTGCAGGCCAGGTAGACGAGGGCGCGCAGGGCGGTTTCGACCCGGCCACAGGCCAGCATGGCCGTCGCCGTCTGCACCATATCACGGGTCCACACCAGGTGGTAGCCGCCCAGGTCGTCATCGCCTTTGGCATAACCCCACGGAATGGACGCGGATGCGATGAAAGCGCCCGCAAAAGTCTTATCCTCATGCGCCAGCACCACGTTGTGGCTGATGTGAAGCAGCCGCCCGCCGTCGTTGGCGTGCTCCGCCAGATTGACCGGCGTCTCAATGCGGTGCCACTGCTCGATGAACCGGGTGAGATGCCGGCTGAAGGGCACGGCCACAGAGCCCATGGTGGAAGCGAGCGCCGCATGATGGCCTTCACCCAGGCCGATGCCAATCGTGAATTCGCGCGTATGCTCCACCGGAATCTCGCCCATGATGGCGATGTTGCCGTTGAGCGCCGAGCCGAATTCCCAGTCCATCTGGAAATTCTGTTTCAGATCCTGCCAGCCGTCGCTGGCGCCCACAAAGCCGCAACTGGCGCGGCTAAAGCCCTGATCGCACGCCATGGCCAGCGACATGGTGTCGCGCCAGGCGACCAGCACGTGCTTGCCGGCCACATCGGCCACGCGCGCGTTGTTCTCCATGCCGCCGCCTTCCAGATGCGGAGAGAGCAGCGCATACAAACGCAGGCGCGGCAGCAATTCTTCATCGCCCTCGACGGTGACGTGGACCAGCACCACCGGGTAGTGCGGGTCGCTGATCATTTCGCGAACGATGGTGTAGCGTCCGTTCTTGTCGCAGTTGCGCACGCGGATGGCGAGCGCGTCTTTGTCGATGTATTCGAACTCATGGATCAGGTCGCGGCGCTCCTCGTGGAAAAACGTCTCCCCGTCCGTGATGAGGAACTGCATGTCGCGAATCTGGGGGCGATCGATCGTGGGGCAGTAGATTTCGTTCAGGATCCCATGGGAAACCGTGAACCAGACTTTGCTGGACGCGGCATACGCGGTGCTGACGGCGTCTTTGGCGCTCGAGGTCCAGCGGGGTTCGAGCCCAGGCGCGCCAAATGCCGGGCCATCGCCTTCAATCCAGCGATAACGGGAGGTGGAGTCTGTCATTGAGGTAACTGCTGTCCCTTAGAAATCGAGTTGAGGAGCATCCAGGGAATCAGGGCGCGATTATAGCCGACGCGCCAGGAGGTGGTCGTCCTTGTATGAGATTCCCCGCGCCGCCTGAGGTTGCGACCTTTGTAAACTGTTTTTGAATCGGCAGAGAAAACGATGCTCGAAAAATTTGCTGGACCGATGAAATTCGAGCGGATCACTCATGATGACCGGATGTCCGTCCCCCCAACAGAAGGCCCGTCGCAAACCCATTCGCGGCCAGGTTAAAAAGGGACCGTTCAGGCCTTCGGGATGCGACGGCACGCCAGATGATCGCTCGTGATCCAGTTGAGCGTAGCACTCCGGCTGATTTGCCAGTCGACCGTGAAGGTTTCCGGGTCGGTGATGGAATACACAAACCGATTGGCGGCATACGGAGCTCGCGCATCCTGCGTGACGGCCGAGGTCATGGTGAGCACATTGCCGCTCCAGCCGCTGTCGCTCGAATACGTAGCAGCACTGAAGTTGTTCGCATCGAATTCCACCAGCCGCTTCTGCTGCGCGTCCCAGCCGATGAGGTACTTCGCCAGATAGCCGCTCGAGGGCAGGACATCCTGTTCGGTGAGCTCGAGCCACTTGCCGCCGAGAATGACCGCGCCGGTATAGGTGGACTTATGCAGCTTCCCATTGCCAAAGGCGCCCTCGCAGGTCCAGTTTCCGGTGAACTGAAAATCGCCCCTGGGTAATGCGGACAGCGGCGGCGTGGACTGTTGCGCCTTCGCCGACATTTCGCACACGGCTGAAATTCCGAAGAGAATCACTGCACAGGAAAAGAAGAAAACTCGGAAAACGTGCATCGGCCGGCTCCGCAAACATCATAGACGGAACCGGTTTCGGATCGGTAGCCGCTCAGTGAGTCAAAAGACCTGCGACATGGCGTCGGGGTCAGGATGGAACTGGACCTGGGTCATGGCGTGACCGATTTCGCGGTTCTTCATGAACTGCTCCCAGACAAAGCCAGTGCGCACATTCTCCGCCATCAGCATGGTAATGCCCTGGTCGATGCCGAGAATGTCCGTGTTATACCAATTCGCCTTGGGCTGGAACGCGTCGACGAATCCATAGCGCGTATAAACCTTGTCTTTGAACTGGTCACGCATGCTCAGCAACACATGGGAGCACTCGGCAGGCAGGAAGATGAGCGAACCGCCAGCGGCGTTGGGGACGAGTGTGCCATCCAGCGGACCCATCGCCGGCGGACCACCCCAAACACGATAGCCGTCGCGCGAATCAGACGCAGAAACCCCCCACAGATTTTGGTCGAACCACGGAAACCGTCGCCCCTCAGTGAGACACCAGAGCTGATGCGCGCGCGTGGCAGCGATGGAATTCGTGAAGTAGTTCGCGTGCAGGTCGGCGATGTTGCGGAAATCGCACCACGCGTGCGCGTACTGGTGGATGAAGATAGGTGCCACGCCACTGATGTAGTCGATTCCACCGAACTGCACCGCCGGGCGCTGCAGATCGTTCCAGGTGGTCGCGGGAATGGGATGCGTCGGCGACCCGATGGCCAGCAGGTACAACACCAGCAGCTCGGAATAAATGTCCCAGCGATGGCTCAGGAATCCCTGATCGGGCAGCCAGCCCATCGAGAGCGTCTGCCCGGCGTTCAGCATCCACTCCCAGTCAATGCGGCGGTAGAAGGTGGTGGCGAGCGCCTCAATCCGCGTGTTGCCCGCGAAATATTGGCGGCAGGTGAGGATGCCGCAGAGAAGCCAGCAGGTATCAATCGACGAGAGCTCGCAGCCGAACATGCGCTGGCCGCTCTCCATATCGATGAAATGGTAAAGGAAGCCGTGCTCGTGCGGGCAGTCTTCCAGCAAAAACGCCAGAGTCTTTTCGACGCGCTGCTCGCAGTCGAGGGGACGCAGATAGTTGCGCTTGTGCGCGATGCAGAGCGCGGTCAGCCCAAATCCCGTAGCTGCAATGCTGGAAACGCGGCTCAGGGACAGCCCTGCGGCCGCCGCGCGATCGCGCACCAGGCCAGTTCGCGGGCTGGCTTCGTTGTAAAAAAAATCGCTGGCCCGGCCTTCGAGATCGTCCAACAGGGCATCCGCGTCCTTGGTGATCTGGGTGAGCGGCCGGTTGATGAAAACCCCGGGCGGATGCGGATACTTCTGGGCGGCCTGGGATTCGGAAGTCGGCTCCTGACCCGGCTTTACCTTGGGCGCCTGGGTCTGGTTCTGGCCAAGGCCCAGTGCGGGCGCGCCAAGCGCGAGCATGCCGGAGGCTCCTGCCCGCTTCAGCAAATCTCTTCGGGTTATTCCAAATGGAGCCAACGCAGATCGATTCTTCTCGTCAGGAATTCAGCTGAATTGTGGCCCGCCCCGTGGTAGACGCACCAAACGTGCAGGAAGATGCCATCGCCCGGCATCTGCCCTGTCCCCACTGTAAATGGGCGACGGGAATCGGGGAACGTCTGGGCCGATTCCTCCCTGAGGATTTCCTGGCGGATAGCCGGTTGGTTCCCCGCGGCTTGCACCCTGCGGCCGGTATCGCGCATCCAGTATCATCAGAAGGCGCAAAAGGTGCGGGCCCGTGCATGGGATTCTGAACCCTGCCCGCGCGGCCCCTCGGGAATTTCCAACCACCAACATTTTCGCCAGGAGGATAGCTTTGGCACACGAACTTCCACCGCTTCCCTACGACTATTCGGCTCTGGAGCCGCACATCGACACCGAGACCATGAAGCTGCACCACGACAAGCACCATCAGAGCTACGTCAACAACCTGAACGGCGCCATCGAAAAGCATCCCGATCTCGGCAAACACTCCGCCGAAGATTTGCTCCGCAACCTGAACGCCGTGCCCGAAGACGTGCGCGCCGTGGTTCGCAATAATGGCGGCGGGCATGTGAACCACACCATGTTCTGGAACATCATGAAGCCAAACGGCGGCGGAGCGCCCACCGGCGCAATTGCCGAGCAGATCACGAAGGATTTCGGCAGCTTCGACGACTTCAAAAAACAGTTCAACGAGACGACGGCGAAGCAGTTCGGCTCCGGCTGGGGCTGGCTGATCTGGGACGGCAAGCTGAAGATCGTGACCACCCCGAACCAGGACAGCCCGCTGTCGCAGGGCCACTTCCCCATCCTCGGTAACGATGTGTGGGAGCACGCGTATTACCTGAAGTACCAGAACAAGCGCCCCGACTACCTCGCCGCCTGGTGGAACACCGTGAACTGGGACGAGATTAACAAGCGGTTCGAGCACGCGAAGAAGTAGAGCAGCGGTAAGACGCTCAGCGGAAGAACGGCCAGCGATGATGCGGCCAGCGGGAGTTTGCACTGCTGGCAGCCTTGCGCTGGCCGTTTTGTTTGCTGACAGTTTCTTTGGTGACAATCCTTTGCTGGCAGCCTTATCGCTGATAGCTTCTTGCTGAGGGCCCGCATGGTTTCCAGAAGAGAAGTGCTGCTGGGGACAGGCAACGTGCTGATGGCCGCCGTCTTGCCTGCAGGCGCGACGCGTGTAGCCCAGCCCCAGGCGTCGCACGTCGCGCCGGCAACAGCCACGCCGCAGCAGGCGCGTTGGGTCGCGCTGGCTGAATCCCTGAAGCCCGTCCTGCACGAAGAAATCCAGTCGCCGCTCACCGTCGTTCACCCCGTCGCGGACTCATCCGTCTACCTGCGCTGGCGCATGGAAGTCGCCGGCCCCGCAGCTTCGATCGAAGACCGCTCCTTCCACCCTGGCGAGCAATTCATCCTCGACTTCGGCGGTCACCGCACCGGATATCTCTCCTTCTCGCTCAGCGGCGTGGGCCGCAATGTCGACGCGCCCGCGCGCCTGCGCTTCACCTTCGGTGAAGTTCCCGGCGATGTCGCGGAGCCGCTGCACCCCTACACGGGCACGCTCGGAGAAGGCTGGCTGCCCGAAGACACCGTAACCATCGACTATCTTCCGCAGGACGTGCGCCTCCCGCGCCGCTACTGCTTCCGCTACGTTAAGGTCGAGATCATCGGCACCTCGCCGGGGTACACCGCGCAATTCCGCAACATCCGCGCCCACGCTGTTACGTCAGCGGTGCAAACGCCTCCGCCGATCCCCGCATCGTTACCGGAATCACTGCACACCATCGACGCGGTCTCGCTCGCCACGCTGCGCGACTGCATGCAAACCACCTTTGAAGACGGTCCGCGCCGCGACCAGCGCCTCTGGATCGGCGACATGCGGCTGCAGGCGCTCGCCAACTACAAAACCTTCCGCAACTTCCCACTCGTCAAGCGCTGCCTGTATCTCTTCGCCGCGTTTCCGCGCGAGGATGGCCTGCTGCACGCCTGCGTCTTTGAAAAGCCCCGGCCCCTTCCCGCCGGTGACGTCATCCTCGACTACGCCGCGCTGTACGTTGCGGCTCTCTACGACTACGTGCTGGCCTCCGGTGACAAAGCCTGCGGCCACGACCTGTGGCCCGTCGCCCAGCGCCAACTCGAAATCGTCGGCGATTGTGTCAACGCCGATGGCCTGTTCGTCGATCCGCACAACGTTTGGAACTTTATCGACTGGGCGCAGAATCTAGACCGCACCGCATCGATGCATGGCGTCCTGCTCTACAGCTATCGGCAGGCCACGTTGCTGGCGACGCTGCTGGGCAACACCGCCGACGCCGCGCGCTACAACCAGATCGCCGACCGCATGAAAGCCGCCGCCCAGCGGAACTTTTTCGATTCTGCAAAGCATGTCTACGTCAGCGGCCCGGCCCACCAGGTTTCGCTCGCCACGCAGGCATGGCTCGTGCTCGCCGGCGTGCCGACGAAAGAGGCCGGAGCCACTGCCCTGCGCAACGCGCTCGCCGATCTAAAGGACGTCGTTCCCGCCTGCCCCTATCTCTACCATCACGTAGTCAGCGCCATGCTCGCCTGCGGCATGCAAACCGAGGCGCTCGCCCTTATCGACAAGTATTGGGGCGGCATGGTGCTCGATGGCGCCGACACATTCTGGGAGGTCTACAGCCCCTCCGACTCGCTCGCCTCCCCCTACGGCGATGTCCACATCAACAGCTTTTGCCACGCGTGGAGTTGCACGCCCGCCTTGCTGCTTCGCGATCTTAGTTAGGCGAGCATCCTGCAAGCACCCTTCGATCCGCTGCGGAGTTTATGATGGACCGTTCCGCATTCCTCCTGGAGAAACCCCTCTCATGCGTCCTGTCTTGCTCGCTGCTCTCGTTTGCCTCGCCTCATCTTCCGTGGTTCAGGCTCAAACGCACGCCGCACCAGCCGCGCCGGCTGCCCCGCAGTGGGTTGGCACATGGGCTGCGTCTCCGCTGAGCGGCGATGCCTGGCACACGACCCCCACCCTTGTGGATTCGACGATGCGCGAAATTGTCCACACCTCTATCGCCGGCAAGGCACTGCGTGTGCGCCTGACCAACGAGTTCGGCAGCGAGCCCCTGCGCGTTGACGCAGCCAGCGTAGCGCTCAGTGCCGGCACCAGCAGCGTCCAGCCTGAATCGCTGCACGCCCTGGCCTTCAACGGCCAGCCTTCCATCGTGATTCCTGCCGGAGCCCAGGCCCTGAGCGATCCAGTCGACATGGCGACCCCGGCCTTCGCCGATCTCACCATCAGCCTGTTTCTGCCTCTGCAGCAGATCAGCAACATCTCCGCGCACATGGCTGCGCAGCAGACCAACTATATCCAGATCGGCAGCAACGAAGTGAGCGCACCCACGCTGAGCGCGCCCACCACCGTGACCTCCTGGTACTTCGTCAAAGGCGTGGACGTCCAACCCACCGCGCCGCATGCCGCAGCCGTGGTCGCATATGGCGACTCCATTACCGACGGCGCGTACGCCACCGACAACCAGAACCACCGCTGGCCCGACTACCTGGCCGTGCGACTGCACAACAATCCGGCCACCGCGAATCTCTCGGTGCTGAATGAAGGCATTGGCGGCAACTGCGTGCTCATCACCTGCGCCGGCCCCAACCTCCTGGCCCGCTTCGACCGCGACGTGCTAGCCCAGGCAGGTGTGAAATACGTCATCGTGCTGGAAAGCATCAACGACATCGGCACCCTCCACAATCCCAATCGTCCCGACTACCTGCTAACCGCGCAGGACCTCGAGTTTGGACTGAGTCAGCTCGTTGCCCGCGCTCACGAGCACGGTGTCAAGGTTTTCGGAGCGACCCTCACGCCGTATGGGGGCGCAGGCTACTCCACCGACAAAGGCGAGCAGATCCGCGAAGCGGTCAACACCTGGATCCGCTCCAGCGGCGTCTTTGACGGCGTGGTGGATTTCGACCAGGCCACACGCGACCCCGACCATCCCAACGCGTTTCTGCCCAAATACGACAGTGGCGACCACCTGCATCCTCAGGACGCGGGTTACTCAGCGATGGCGGATTCTATCGACCTGAGTTTGTTCCGGTAAACGGGCCCGGACCGTCCGTCCATCGGCAGGGCTCTTCGCTGCAAAACCGGTGCAGCTTGCCGAAGCTTTTGCAGAAAAACCGTGTCTAATTAGGCAGGAAGGTCTTTGCAACGATGCGGTTTCACACATTTAGCCTGTTTCTCTCTGCGGCCCTCGCGGCCTCTGCCTCTGTCTCCTCCTTCGCCCAAACCCCCGGCGTCCCGGTCGGCGCGGGCCACTTCGCCATCGTCCAGGCGAACGACGGCAAAACCGTCGGTTCGGCGGATTGCAACGTCGGCTCGCTCTCTGCCGGCTACCAGATTGATTCGAAGGGCGACATGAAGGTGGGCAAGTTCGCCTACTCCTTCTCCAACAGCAATCGGCTCGACGATCACCTGAACGTTGTTCGCGAGCAGCTCAGCGGCACCGTGAATGGCACCGAGGTCACCTTCAGTCTCGGTTCCGACGCGACCGGCCGGCAGTTCCTGGTAAACATTGCCGCGAGCGGGAAGAACACCACCAACAACTTCGATCGCCACCAGCACACTGTGCTGCTGCCCGATCTGGACCCCGCGGCCTATGTGGAGATGGCGCACTTTGCCCTCGACCACCCTACCACCACGTGGGTGGTGATTCCCAAGGAGCAAGGCCTGCTGGTTCCGGCCGACTATCGCGCCGAGGCCGACACGCACGGCACTCTGCAGGGACAGGCCGTCCTCGTGCACCACACCAGCGTTGCGGTGAGCGAGCAAAACGCTATTACGGTCGAGCTTTACTACACCAACGATGGCTCTCTGCTCGAAGCCGATCTGCCCGAACAGAATTTCAACATCATTCACGATGGGTTCAAGCTGGACACCCGTCCGCACTACACGCCGCCGCGTGGATCCGCGCCGCCTCAGCAGCAGCCGGGACAATCTCCGGCGCCGGGTGCGCAGCCGGGTCAGCAGCCAGCGCCGCAGCCGGGCCAGCCACCACAGTATTCTGTGCCGCAGGGAACGCCGCAGCCGCAGATTCAGCCGCAGTCGTTCTAATTTCGTTCATTTGTGCGGGCGGAGTTGATGCGGCTTACGCGGTTTTCGCGAAAGCTCCCACCAGGCTGGTCAGCAGGCGCACCACGCGGGGCACTGCCTGACGCAGCGGACCACTGAGATCTTCGCCGTATCCGAAATGGCTGGCTCCCACGGTCAGCTCAAAAGCATGCGCCGGCGTATGGCCGCAGATGGATTGCGCCATGGCCAGCAGCGCAGCCGGGTCGAGCCGGTGTGTTTCCGGCACATCGGCGCAAGGGCAGACCGGGGCGCAGCGAATCGCGCCTGGCTCATCCGATGCATTCGCGTCTACAAAAATGGCGAGTTCCGTGGCGGCCAGATCCGCAGCCATTTCCGGCGTGAACTGCTGCGCTGCTACGATCCGCAGACGTGAAACGGGAAAGAGATGTTCCGCGGCTTCCGCAATCTGCATTCCAACACCATCGTCCTGGCGCAGTGTGTTGCCGCAGGCCAGTAAAAGCGCTGGGCATTCGGTCCGCTCGGCTGGCTGGGATCTTAGCGTTGGTTCGCTGATGTTCCTGATTTTGGCGCGCGGTGGTTCGACATCGAGTGACGGCGTCGCATTGGCTTTGATCTTTCGCATCGCTCTCGGCTTCAGCCCCTCCGTACTTCACGCACCAGCGTACCATCCGGAGCGCGCAATTCCACCGATAACGGCATCGTGCCCATGGCGTGCGTGGAGCAACTCAGGCAGGGATCAAAGGTCCGTACCACCGCTTCCACACGATTGAACATGCCTTCCTTAACTTGATCGCCCTGCACATAGTGCCGCGCTGTTTGTAGGATGCCGCGGTTCATCGCCGCGTTGTTGTGCCCCGTCGCGATGATGAGATTGGCCAACACGATCAGCCCGTTCTCGTCCACCTTGTAGTGGTGAATCAGCGTGCCGCGCGGCGCTTCCGCCACGCCTACGCCTTCAAGATTGTTCACCGAAGCCGTGGCGCGCACGTGAGTATCGAGAATGGCGCGATCCTCCAGCAGTTCTTCAATCTTCTCGGCCCCGTGCAACATCTCAATCAGCCGCGCGTAGTGGTAATGGAACGAGCTGAGCAGCGGCCGCGGCGACATCGCGCGAAAAGCGCGCCATTCCACATCGGCCAGCGGCGTGTCGCAGCGTCCAGCCAGATTCAGCCTCGCCAGCGGACCCACGCGATACGTCCCGCCCGGATACCCAAGCGGCTTGTAATACGGAAACTTCATGTAGGTGTACGGCTCAACCGCTTCGCCGATGAAGCTCTGGTAGTGAGCGGCCTCAAGCTCGCCGGCGATGATGTTGCCTTCCGAATCGATGACGCGCAGGTTGCCGTCGTAATACTCGGCGAGGCCGCGATCGTCGATCAAACCCATGAACAGCGTAGGGAAATTCGCGAACACTTCGATTTCCGCCGAGAATTTTTCGATGCTGCCTTTGAACCACGTCAGCGTCCGCTGAATGGCGTCAACAGCAGGCGGAATCATGCCGAGAATCTTGTCGCGCTTCTCTTCGCTCAGCGGCTCGCTCACGCCGCCAGGAACCGTCCAGCCCGGATGAATGCGCCGTCCCGCGAGAATCTCGATGATGCGCTGGCCGAATTGGCGCAGCGACACGCCATCCGCCGCAATCGCAGGATGCGAATGCGCGATATGCAGGATGCTGCGCTCTTCCGGCGGCGCATCCATGCCCAGCAGCAGGTCGGGGGAGGACAAATAGAAGAAGCTGAGCGCATGCGATTGAATCAGTTGCGCAAGGTTCAGAATTTTGCGGAGATTCGCGGCCACCGGGGGAATGCGCACGGCCAGAATCGCGTCGCATGCCTTCGAAGACGCCACCAGATGGCTGACAGGGCAGATGCCGCAGATGCGCGCGGTAATGTTCGGCATCTCGTAAAACGGGCGGCCCTCGACAAACTTTTCGAATCCGCGCAACTGGGTCACGTGAAACGTCGCATCCTGAACGATGCCGGCGTCGTCGAGCTGCAGGGTGATCTTGCCGTGACCTTCCAGCCGCGTGACGGGATCGATGACGATAGTGCGGGACATAAAAACTCTCCTGACTCTCCTGCCTCAGCCGAAGTGGGCGACGCCGCCCAGCGTGGGAACGTGGCCTGCCAGCAACTCCGACAGCACCTGATAAATCGTGTCCGCCGATGGTGGGCAGCCGGGCACAAAGACATCGACCGGAACCACTTCATGCACCGGGCGCACGCGATCGAGCAGCGCGGGTACGCCCACCGTGGGCACCTGCTTTTGCAGATCGACGTTCTCCTCGTAGACGCGCAGCAGCACCGGCTGCACGCCGCAGGCGTTGCGCATCGCCGAAACGTTGCCGGTCAAAGCGCAGTCGCCCAGCGATACCAGGATGCCGGTGTGCTCGCGGATTTTGCGAATCTTCTTCAGATCGTCTTCGCTCGCCACCGCGCCTTCCACCAGCGTTACATCCACGTGGTCGGGAAAGACTTTGCAGTCGACCAGTGGCGAGTAGACCAGGCGAAACTGGCTGCTCAACTCGATCAGCCGCTCGTCCATATCCAGCAGCGACATGTGGCAGCCGGAGCAGCCATCGAGCCAGACCGTTGCCAGGGTTGTGAGCGCGCTCATGGCTGCTCTCCTTCGCGCATGATGCGCAGATACGGCAGAAAATCCGGATGCTTGTGTACTTTGGTCCCCGCGCGACTCTTCTCGGTGATGGCGCCGGTGGGGCAAACCTGTACGCATTTGCCGCAACTGGTGCACGTTTCCGACGAGCCCCAGGGCTCGTTCAGATCCGTAATCACCAGCGACTGCCCGCCGCGTCCCATCACGCCCCAGGTATTCGCGCCTTCAATCTCCGAGCAGACGCGCACGCACCGCGTGCACAACACGCACCGATTGTGATCCACCGTAAACCGCGGATGCGATGCGTCCACCTTCAGCTGCGGATACTGATAAGGAAGCTCGACATGGGTCAGCCCCAGCGAAAGCGACAGGCTCTGCAGCTCGCAGTTACCGTTGGCCACGCACACGCTGCACACATGATTGCGCTCCGCGAAAAACAGCTCGAGGATCATCGTCCGGTAGCGATCGATCTTCGGCGAGTGGGTCACAACTTCCATGCCCTCTTCCACCCGCGTGACGCAGGCCGGCAGCAGACGCCGCGCGCCTTTCACTTCAACCAGGCAGATGCGGCACGCTCCCACTTCCGACAGGCCTTCCAGATGGCACAGCGTCGGGATCGAAATATTGTGATCCCGCGCCGCTTCGAGGATGGTCTGATCGGCGCTGGCGCTGATGTCTACACCGTCGATGATCAGTGTGCGAATATGCGGTTCCGGGCTCATGCATGCACCTCCGCCGTCACCGGCTTTTCAGTCGAGCTAAACTCGCAGACGCCCGCCGGACAACGCTTCTCGTCAATGTGCGCCAGGTACTCGTGCTTGAAGTAGCGCAGCGTGCTCAGCACCGGGTTGGGAGCGGTCTGGCCCAGACCGCACAAGCTGGTCGCGCCCACCACTTCGCACAACTCCGTCAGGCGATCCAGATCGCGATGCGTCGCCTCGCCCCGGCAAATCTTCGAGAGCAACTCGTGCATCTGGACGGTGCCCGCGCGGCAGGGCACGCATTTGCCGCACGATTCCGTCATGCAGAATTCCATAAAGAAGCGGGCGACAGAAACCATGCAGGACGTGTCGTCCATCACGATCATGCCGCCCGAACCCATCATCGACCCGGCGCTGATGAGAGCGTCGTAGCTGATGGACAAATCAAGGTGCTCTTCCGGCAAGCAGCCGCCGGAGGGTCCGCCAGTTTGAACCGCCTTGAACTTTCTGCCGTCGGGAACGCCGCCGCCAATGTCGAAGATGATGTGCCGCAGCGTCATCCCCATTGGCACTTCGACCAGACCGGTGCGCTGGATCTTGCCGGTCAGCGCGAAGACTTTCGTGCCCTTGCTGCGATCCGTGCCCATGCCGGAGAACCATTCGCCGCCGTTGCGAATAATCGGCGCAACGTTGGCAAAGGTCTCCACGTTATTGATCAGCGTCGGCGCTCCCCATAGTCCCGAAACCGCCGGGTACGGAGGCCTTGGACGCGGCGTGCCGCGTTTGCCTTCAATCGATGCAATCAGCGCCGTCTCTTCGCCGCAGACAAACGCTCCCGCTCCCAGACGAATGTCAATATCGAAGTTAAACGTCGTCTCGCAAATCCCGTTGCCCAGGAAGCCGCGCCGCCGCGCTTCTCTCAGCGCGACCGTGAGCCGCTGAACCGCGAGCGGATATTCCGCGCGAACATACAGGTAGCCTTTGGTCGCGCCGATCGCATAAGCCGCAATGGCCATGCCCTCAATCACGCGCTGCGGATCGCTCTCCAGCACGCTGCGATCCATGAACGCTCCAGGATCGCCCTCGTCGCCGTTGCAGATCACGTATTTCTGCGGACCTTTGACTTTGGAGACCATGTCCCACTTCAGACCGGTGGGATAGCCGCCGCCGCCGCGTCCGCGCAGGCCGCTCTTCATGATCTGCTCGATCACCGACGCCGGATTCATATCCGTCAGCGCCTTCACCAGCGCTTCATACCCGCCGCGCCCAATGTATTCGTCGATTTTTTCCGGATCGATGTGGCCCGAATTTTCCAGCACCACATGCTTCTGGCCAGCGAAATAACCACCCAGGTGCGGATCGAGCCGAGGATTGAGTTTGCTCGCGTCCTCACCCCCGAGCGACGCAATAATCGCCGGAGCGTCGGCGGCATGCACATGACCGTAGCGCGTCTCCGTCGGTTCCACCAGCACCAGCGGCCCCGCTGCGCACAACCCCATGCACCCGGTGCGGCGCACGTGGCAGCGTTTGCCGCAGCCCGCCGCTTCTTTCTCAATGGCGGCCTTCACCTGGTCGCTGTGCTGCGACAGGCACCCGGTGCCCATGCACACGTTCACTTCGTAGTCGAATTTCTCGCGCTCTTCGTGGGCGGCGGCGGCAATCTGCTGAAGCTCTTCCTGGTTCATTGCGTCGTCCACCTTTCCAGCTGTGTTTTCAACTCGGCCGCTTCCATTTGCCCGGAAAGCTCACCGTCAAGCAGCGCGACCGGCGCCCGTCCGCAGGCTCCTACGCACCGCGCGGTCGTGAAGGACACTTCGCCGTCCGGCGTGGTCTGGCCCACCTTAATGTGCAGCAGCTTTTCCGTCTCAGCCACCAGTTTTTCTGAACCCTTGATGTAGCAGGCGGTCCCGGTGCAGATGGTGCAGGTGTGCCGGCCAGGCGGCTTGAGGCTGAAGAAGTGGTAAAACGTCACCACTCCATAGGCCTGGCTCAGCGGCACGCGCAGCGAATTCGCGACAAACTTAATCGCCGGCACATCCAGAAATCCGAATGAGGACTGCACGGTGTGCAGCGTCTCAATCAGCGCGTTACGCGAATAGCCATGCTTGCGCATGGTGCCATTCACAATTCTCCATCGTTTGTCATCGGAGGGCAGAGGCGGACGTTCTGCGTACAGCGGCATGTTGTACTCCCCGGCTGCGAATCCGCAGTCGCAGGTTGTGGTGGCCCATTCTACGCGCCGACCGCGAACAGGCGTTCAGAGGCGGCGGATAGAGATCATCGTGTGCGACGCCTGACTCATGCTCATCGGCAGGTCCTGCCGGGACCATCAGCGTCGGCATACGCTCGGATAAAGATTGCCTGAGACCGATAACGACTGTCGGTGACAGTCGTCACTGCGTCCCGGGAAGGCCTTTGCTATTCCCCGATATCTTCGTTCCAAACTTCGGGATGAGCCTGAATAAATCCGCGCAACAACGCAACGCATTCTTCCGACGCAAGATCAATCACCTCAACGCCCAGCGACCGCAAACTATCGAGCCCACCCTGGAACGTCTGACTCTCGCCGACGATGACGGTGCGGAAGCCAAATTGCCGGATCAATCCGCTGCAATACCAGCAGGGCGCCAGCGTCGTCACGATGATCAGGTCCCGGTAGGAGCGTTGACGTCCCGCATTGCGGAACGCATCAGTCTCTCCGTGCGCCGAAGGGTCGCCATGCTGCACGCGGCGATTGTGTCCTGCTCCCACCAGCTTTCCCTCGCGCGTAAAAATCGCCGCGCCAATAGGAATGCCGCCTTCCGCGAGCCCAGTGCGCGCTTCTCGCAGCGCCACCTCGAGCAGCGTGCGCGGATTCGCCAGGAGGTCCACGGCGTCCAAAATAACAGGTCCACGTGAACGCGGAGTGTGCACAACCGATCACGCGCAAGCATCGCAACCTCCCGCGCGCGCATCCACTCCGCAGAGACACCATGGGAGGAAGCGTGGAAAACAGGAAACCGTCGCCGCCGGATGCGGATTTGCAAAAAGGCACTCTGGAAGATACGGCGCCGGAAGGCGTGCACCGGCCCTCTTCACTGCAGGACAATCCGCAGGATTCGCTCGCAGGTCAGCTCTCTCACCGCGAAACCAACGTAGAGATCAAGGACAACGACTCCGACTTCCCCGAACCCGGCTCCAGCCCAGAACATTCGTGACGCCCATTCCTGACGCCCATCCCTGACCGAGGCCGCATCCGCCTGCGACCGATCCCTCTGCCATAATTCCCAATATGCTCGTCCTCGCCTCCGCCTCGCCGCGACGCCGCGATTTGCTGTCGCAGGCGGGCTACGAGTTCCAAACCATTCCTGCCGAAATTTGCGAAGACCTCCATCCCGGCGAGCAACCCATCGCCTACGTCCTGCGCCTGGCCCGAGAAAAGGCCGAAGCCGTAGCTGCATCGCCTGAATTTGCCTCCCTGCGGAACACGTCGCCGGATCCCCCGCTGATCCTCGGCGCAGACACCACCGTCGTCGCCCCCAACGGCGAAATCCTCCTGAAGCCCGAAGGCGATGCCGACGCCGCGCGGATGCTGCGCCTGCTCTCCGGCGCCACTCACCAGGTCATCACCGGCGTCGCGCTGCTGGCGAATGGCGCAGCCGAAGCAGCCGCCGAAGTGACCGACGTGACCGTGCTCGACCTCTCCGACGCAGACATTGCTGGCTACGTCGCTACTGGCGAGTCGCGCGGCAAGGCCGGAGCCTACGGAATCCAGGGCCAGTTCGGGCGCTGGGTGCCTCGCATCCATGGTTGCTATTTCAATGTAGTGGGATTGCCTCTGGCCCGGGTCGGAAGCATGATCGACCGAGCGCGAGCCAGCGTGCAGCCTTAGCTGGCTTTGGGCCGCGCATCGTCCGCCGGCTCCTGCGCGCCGATGGCGTGTTCCTCCACCGGCGGCGCTTCGGGCGGACCCTGCAGCACCAGGCCCAGAACAATCAGCAGCGTTACCGCGAGCAGTCCGTATTCCATCAGCTTCAGCATTGGATCGTCCTTTCGTCACGGGATCCGCAACATCTCGGCCAGCAACGCGGTTCTGGGGATCAGCTCCTCGAGTAGAACCGATTCATGAGATGCATGCGCGCCTTCACCGACTGCTCCCATACCGTCGAGTGTTGGGACGCCCAGCGCGGCAGTAAAGTTTCCGTCTGAACCGCCACCAGTTGCCGCTTCTGCCAGGGTAAACCCCATTTCAGCGGCCAAAGTCGCGGCGCGCCGGAAAAGCGCCACCGTAGCCCGGCTCCTTTCCATCGGCGGACGATTCAAGCCTCCCTCCACTTCGAGAACGCAACCGCGATCCCGCACGCGCAGTGCCCGAAACTTGCGATCGATGCGGGCGGCATCTGCAGCCCGCGCTATGCGTACGTCGACCTCCGCTTCCGCCTCGGCCGCCACTACGTTGGTCCGCGTGCCTCCGCGGATCACTCCAGCATTTACGGTCAGCCCGCGATTCAGTTCCGTAAACCCGCGCACTTTTTCCAACTGCCAGGCCAGTTCGTGGATGGCACTGTGGCCGCGCTCGAAATCCACGCCGGCATGAGAGGCCACGCCGCGCACGCGCAGCGTATAGTCGCCCACCCCTTTGCGGGCGGTCTTGTAGGCGCCAGCCAAACCCTGCGCCGGCTCCAGCACATAGACAGCAGCACACTGGATCGCGAGCTCTTCGATGATCGGCCGCGATGCCGTGCTTCCCACCTCTTCATCGCCGCTAAGTAGGAAAATAACCGGCCTCCTAAGGGCGTCGGCCTCGTGCAGCGCCCGAATTGCCACCAGGCCCATCACCACACCGGCCTTCATGTCGAGCGTGCCTGGCCCCCAAACCCGGCCGTCCGCGATCCGGAACGGCATCTCCCTGAGCGTGCCCACCGGCCAAACTGTATCGAGGTGCCCAAGCAGCATCACCGGCCGGCCTTTCTGCCCAACGCGGCCCTTGGGACCGAAGCTCAATTCGAGAACATCGCCCGACGCGTGCTGCCGATGCCGCTTCACCCGCCCACCCAGGCCGGTGGCCAGCGCGGCCACGGCTTCCCCGCAACGGTCGACCGCCAATTTGTCATCGCTGGGCGATTCGATTTCCACCGCGGTACGTATCCAATCCAGCAACACCGGCTGCAGGACCGTTATCGCCTTCAACACGAGATGATCGGCGTAAAGTACAGATTTAGTTACTCTTGTCATAGGGGTAACCTTCCTGGGTACTGTGACTATCGAGACTCCAAGTGTGGCTGAATTGCAACACTGCAACTTTGGGTTCCCCGCGTTAGTCTATGACTTTGGACGAGGAGTACGTTTGGCAGAATCACCGCATCTGGAAAATACCATTTCCTCCCCAATTGAGTTTTCCGGCGTCGGCCTCCACAGCGGAGCGCCAGTCCGGATGAAGTTGTTGCCCGCACCGGCTGGCTGCGGGGTGGTCTTCCGCCGCACCGATCTGGACGGCTTCGAAATCGCCGCCATCGGCCGCAACGTCGCCAAAGTCAGCTACGCCACCAGCCTCATGCGCCAGGGCGTTCTCATCTCCACCACCGAGCACCTGCTCTCCGCCCTGCTCGGCATGGGCGTCGACAACGTCATCGTCGAGGTCGACAACCTCGAAATCCCCATCCTCGACGGCAGCGCCCTCCCCTACATTGAGGCGTTTCGCGAGGTGGGCCTGAAAACCCAACGCCGCCGCCGCGAATACCTCCGCATCCTGAAGAGCGTCGAAGTCCGCGAGGGAGACAAGTTCATTGGCGTCTACCCGGGTGACGGCTATTCGGTTTCCTATCGCATCGACTTCCCTGCTCCCATCGGACGCCAGGGTTACGGCGTCGATCTGGCAACCAGCGCGTACGAGTCCGACATTGCGCCAGCCCGCACTTTCGGCTTTCGCGAGGACGAGCAAAAGCTCCGCGACATGGGCCTGATTCGCGGCGCGTCGGAGACCAGCGTCATCGTGCTCACCCGCGACGGCGTTCAGAACGGCCCGCTGCGCTTCACAGACGAGTTTGTCCGCCACAAAGTCCTCGACCTCATCGGCGATCTGGCCCTCGCCGGACACCACATTCTGGGCCACGTAGTCGCCGAACGCGCCGGACATGCCATGCACACCGCTCTGGTCTCGCGCCTGCTCCGCGACCGCTCTGCGTGGAGACTAGTGACCCTGGGCGCGGAACGCCCGAAGGCGAAGCACGCTCCAGCCGCTGCGGCCGCACGCCTCGCCACCGCCTAAGCACACTCTTCAGTTGCGCGTTAGGGATCGAGCGCCTTGAGCGCCGCCGGACCCAGCCGCTCCGCCAATTGCTCGCGATACAGGCTCGCCGGCAACACTGGATGATTCCGCGATTCGATGAAGCCCTGCGGAAGACTTGGCCCGAGATCGCGGCCGCGCACTCCGATGATCTTCATCGGCTCGGTCAACTCGTTCCCTGACGTACCAATGGACCAGTTGGCTGCTCCCGGCGGGTTTTGGATCACGAGCGAGGCAGCGGAACTATTCCAGACCACGCCCCAGCCCATTGTCCAGCCATGGCCGCTGCCCATCTCCCCGCGATTCTTCAGGTCGATACCGCCATCCGGCACATGGGCGTTATCCACCAGCAACCCAGTCGCCCACCGCTGATGCGGCTGAATGTGCCCGTTTCCCTTAAAGGTGGATTCGAGCACCACGTTCGGGCCCTGATTGCGCGCCCCGGTGATCACATAAAACAAGTCGTTACCGCTCGACCCGCAACGCAGGACCAGAATCTGCGACCCACGCAGCGCGAAGTCGGCCGGCTTGGCCGGACTGGTAATCGTGGTGGTGTGCACAAAGACGACGTTCTCGATCGTGATCCGCGTCGCATCGCTGCCTGCATCGATTCCTTCCGTGGTGTCGTCGACATAGATGTCGCGAATCCATCCGTCGCGCAGCCCGCTCAGGTTGATGGCGCGAAACAGTGGATCGTCGAAAGCCACTTCGCGTGCCGGAGCCAGGATATGCAGCGACTCGATGCCGTCCTCTTCGATCCCGCCGCTGAGTGCCACTTTGGTGACCTCGGCTCCCTCGGGCGGCAGGTACGTCCGATCGTAAGAATCCGTGAGCGGGACATCAAGAGTCAGCTCATTGCCGCGCCGTCCGGCAACGGCGCGTAGCGTGGAGATGGAATTCCCAACCCAGGTCTCCGCTTTGCCATCGCGCACCATCCTGTCCATTCCCATGTAGTGCAGCCATTGCGGCGTCGTAATCCGCGTGATACGAATCCTGTCGCCCGGCGCAAACGAGGAAGCGTCATCAAGCGTGATGGATTGAGAGCCGGAAGGCACGTACGGCTCGACGATATGCGTGGGTGTTCCAATCGCCTCAACCTTCTGTTGCCCGGAAACGGCAATGGCGCCATGCGGGTCTCCAGTCAGTTGGAGCGTCGAGCCGCCCGCCAGCGGACCACTTCCCCGCAGGACGACGCCCGAAGCCGTTATGTTCAGTGTCGCGCTGCACTGAAACGTTCCCGGCGCCAGCACCACAGCTCCGCGAAAGCCATCTTTCAGCGGCATCGCGGAGACTTCGTCGATGGCATGCTGAATGGCCGCTGAATCGTCTCCACCCGAAGGCGCAATGGTGCGCTCGGCACGAACCCGCGGCAGGGGAACACCGCCTCCCCGGTACCCGGCATGCGAAAAGTCCACGATGCGATCGCCACGCGGGAGCGTGCGATAAACGAGACGGCCCGAGGAGTCGAGCGAAACCCATGCCTGTTTCGACGAGGCAGAATGCCCCGGAATGGCAAGCGTAAAGAGCAGGATGGGCATCGACCGCTGTATGCGCATAGGGGCAGACGATTACGGACGAATCGATTGTAAAAGCATGCGCCCGCAACTCGCACAAACGCGAATCGCACTCTCGTCCAGGGCACGCGGTACGGCTATGGCGCCGGTTCGCCGGTCGGCAGGAACCGCACACCCGCCAGCGTGGTTCCCGATGCGAGAACGTTCCGCAGCTTTTCAGGATTATTCCCGCTCGCCTGCGCCGCAGCGGCCAGCAGCCGGACCGCCTCCGCCGCGCCCGCATTCCTATTTGCGGGTTGAGCAGGCAGCCGGAAGATCCACGGCACATTCGTCGAGGTCAGCGCGCGATCATCGGCGAGCGCCACCACCGGAACGAATGTCTTCAGCGCCAGTTGTTCGGCAAGATGCGCACAGTCGCGATCCAGCGCGATCACCGCCAGCGCATGCTGGTCCTCGAGCGCAGACACAAGTTGCGTCGCAGCCACGCCCCAGTTCTGATCGCTGTTCACCGTAATGACGCCCCATGTTTCGACGCCCATCGCCGCTCGCACCACTGCGCTCGCGGCAACGATATCCGCATGCGGTCCGAAAAGGACAATGTTTGCGCGGCCCAGCGGCAGGTCCGCCTGATGCGGCCCCGCGTACTCGACACCGTCTTCCCCCACCCGCGCATAGGGCTGGGCTGGTTGATCGATTCGACTGACAGCCCCGTTCCCAACCTCCGGCGCAACCGCGGCGCTCTTCTGCGCCGGCATCGTCATCGGCTCCGCGCGGTACGTGATCTTCCCATCGTGCACGGTGCCCAGATACATCGGGCTCACATTTTTATTAAGCGGATCGAAGGACATATGTCCGGTAACGCCGTCATACTCGCGCACCTGATCGAGTGCATCCTGAATGCGCGCGCGATTCAGGCCCGAGCGGCAGATCGACCCGAGCAGCACGTTCATCGCGTCGTAGGCCAGCGCTGCGAACTGCTCAGGCTTCTCATGATATTGCGCTTCATACCGCTGGCCGAAGCTCGTCCATTGGGGATCGCTGCGCGTTGGGTCATAAGGGAAGACTGCCTCGAATCCCTCCGCCGCCGGCCCAGCCGCAGCCAGCAGATCGTCGCCCAGCGTCCTGTAGCTGCCGAACATGCGCTGCTTCATGCCCAGTTCGCGCATCTGCTTCATGATTTCCGCTGTCTGCGCTTCGTCCGTCCACAGCACAATGGCGTCCGCGCGCGAATCGCGAATCACGCGCAGCGCGCGCCGGTAATCCGTATCGCCAGGCATGAATTTCTGCTCGATCACCAATGGGTGCCCCAGGCGCCGGGCCGCGTCGCGAAACTTGATGACGCCGAAACGCCCGTAGCGGTTATTCACGCGCAACAACGCAACGCGCTTCAGTCCCAGCTCCGTAAAAATGCGCCGCGCCAGCGTGTAATCCTGCACGCGGTCGTCCTGAATATCGGTGAAATACCAGGGAATATAAGTTTCCGGAATGGTGGGATCCGTCGACGCTGAGTTGACGATGGGAATCTCCGCCCGCAGCGCTACGCGCAGAATAATGTGCGTGCTCTCCGAATTGATGCTGCCAAAAATAGCCCAGTCGTTTTCGTCGTAGATCATCTTTACGGCTTCATCCGACGGCGAGCCCCAGATCGCCGAGTCGGTGGGCCGCTCCGGACCGTACTCCGAGCGCAACTGCCAGTTGTTGTAATCGTCGTGCACCATGAGGCGGAACGGCTTGCCGCCGTAACCGCCGCGCGCGTTCGCCTCGTCGATCGCTAACTGCGCTCCATGCAGCATGCGTAATCCGTAGACCTGGTCCGCTTGCTTTTCAATCGGCCCCAAAAACCCAATACGCACTTCAGTCAGTCCGGTGGGCGCGGGAACGTCGCGCGCCGCGCCTGAATAGATATTCGGGTGCGTGTAGTTGGTGTCGTACGGAGCCGTAAATTTCGCGTAGGGTCTCAGGTCCTGCGGCTCGCCGGCATAGGGCGCGGCCACCCAGTCAGGAGGCCGGCCCGGCGGATGCGCTCCGCAAGCGCAGCCAGCCCCGGGCGTCGACGATCCTGGCCCCGGCGCGGATGCCGCCTGCGCCCCGATCGTCGCCGGCCAGGCAAACCCAGCGGCCAGAGCCGCGGCGACAACCAGCGCGCGCGGCCTGAAACCATCCCGCAGCATGACTACTCCTCTTGCTTCGGCGTGCGGAACATCGCGATGGCTTCAATCTCCACCAGCAGTTCCGGACGGCAGAGCTTTGCCTGAATGCCCGTCGACGCCGGCAGCGGATCGAGACCCTGCTCTGCGAAGAACGCCGTGCGCTCCTGATTGAATTCGTCGTAATCGCGGTCGATGTCGCGCAGATAGCAGCTGGTCCGCACAATGTCGTGCCAGGTGCAACCTTCGCTGGCCAGCAGCCCGGTGATGTTGTCGAGCGTCCGCCGCATCTGCGCGCGGAAGTTGCCAATGTGCACGCTGACGCCGTTCTCATCGATGCTGGCCGTGCCGGAAATCAGCAGGATGGTCAGGCCGTTCAGGTCGATCCGCATGCCGCGCGAAAAAGAACTGGGCTTGGCGTAGGCAAATGCCTCGTTCAGGACGCCGTGGTTGGTGATGGCGCGCTTCTCAATAGGAGCGTGCGCCAGGTCTGCAAGCAAGGAAGCAAGTGCGTTCATAGAAAACTCCTTAGTGTTGATAAACTCCGTGACTTAACCCTTTAGCAGTGGCGACCCAAATATCCGCCCCCTGAAAATCAATTCCCAAAATGTAGTTATGCGCCGGTGCAGTGGCGACTGGGATCTCCGTCACATGCCCCGCTGCATCGCGCACGGTCATTTGCGGCTTGCCAGTATCCAGCGCGGGCCGGTATACGGCCCAGTTCGTTCCGTCGAAGTAGGCCAGACCCTTGTCCGTTCCGAACCAGGCGCGGTTGCGGTCCAGGCCTTTGATCGTGTTCGTGAAGTTACTGGGTAACCCGCTGTCTTTGGTCAGGAAGTTATGCCAGTTCCGCCCGTCGTAGTGGCTGTCGCCGAAGTAAGTGGCAACCCAGACGACGCTGTCCACATAACTCACCGATGTCGTAATCTCGTGGATGAGCCCCTGATCGCGCAGCACGACGGCTTCATTTTCGCCATCGGGATCGTCGTACTTATTCCATGTGCCCGTCTTCTCGTTCAGTTCGAGCAGACCGCTTCCCCACACCGCGTAATACACCTTGTCCGGCGCAGCGGAGACACCGTATACCCAAATCTCATTCATCGGCGTATTGCGCTCGTTGTAGAGCGACCACTCGCCGGTTCGCGTATTCAGGCGGCATGCGCCCGCCGCCGTCGCCACCCACACGTTCTCGCCTTCGATGGAGACGCCGTACACCACGTCGTTGCTGAGGCCGGAGTTGAGCTGCGTGAAGCTATCAATGCGCCCGCCGGAGATGCGGCTCAGCCCGCCCATCGTGCCCGCCCACACATCGCCGTTGCGCTTGTCGAGCGCCAGCGATGTAACCGCGCGATGCGCCAGTCCGTCCGCGGTCGTGTAGGTCTTCCACTTGCCGTTTTCCTGAACCGCCAACCCGTTGTTCGTTCCTGCCCACACGCGATCGCCGTCCACCAAAACCGAAAACACGTGATCGTCCGGCAGCCCATTCGCCGTCGTGAAGTTTTCGAAGCGAAACCGCGGCATCGCCGGCACGTTCCCGGTCGCAATCGCAGCGTGGACTGCTCCCGCCCGATGTGCGCTGGCCGGATGGGCCGTCGCCTGCCCCGGCAGCGATGCTGCCGCTGCCATCAACGCTCCGACGATCCATGCCTTGTTCATCGCGTCCTCAGATACTCAATCAGGTCGTTCAACTCGTCCTTGGTTAAGTCGTTTGTGCGGCCATGCTGGTCGTGCGGGTTATAAATCGTCCATATCTCTTCGAGCGATTTCGCCGACCCGTCATGCAGATACGGCGCGGTCAGGGCGATGCTCATCAGCTGCGGCGTGTCGAGCTTGCCGCTGTTGTCCGTCGGCTTGCCCGTGCCCACGTCAAACGATTTTTGATTAGTCCCCTTCGGACCGCTGTGACAATACGCACACTGGTTGCCCTCCGGGATCGGCTGGCCCAGCTTGTCGACGGTGCGAGTGAAGAAGACGCGCCCACGCTCCTGCGCCGGCGTCAGATCTCCGCTGGCGGTGCGGAACCGGTTCGGCCGCGACGGCAGGCTCCGGATGTACACCACCAGGTCCGCGAGGATGAGATCGTTGAACGATTGGGAGCGAAAGAAATATTTCTCCGTCCGCGGGCCGCATTCCACAGCCAACGTCGGGTTGCCGCCGTTCCATTTGAACGGCTCCGTTCCGCGCAAGTCCTCAATGAGCCGGTTGTCGACAATATCTTTGCCGAAGCCGTCGGGCTCCAAATCCCACAGCAGCCCGTCGAAAGTCGAATCGATATGGCAATTGGAACAGCCAAATTGACCTTGAAACGCGTATTTCGCGGTGTAGAACGTCTGCTCGCCGCGGCGCAGCGGAGAGACTTTCTCCGGACCGCGCAGCCGCAGCGTCTGCGTCACTCGCTCCGCGTGCGTATCGATCACGCTGATGCTGTCGTCGAGCCGATTCGCGATAAAGAGCCGCCTGCCATCGCGGCTCAGCAGCAGCCCGCGCGGATTCTTTCCAACAGCAATGTGCGCGACCACATAGTGGCTGCTCGCCGACAGGTCTTCTGCGAACGGCTGAGGATGCGCGTGAATATACGCGAGCATGCGGCGGGTATCGATCACCGTTACGCAGTCTGAGCCGCCGTTGGTCACGTAAATCCGCGACCCATCCGGTGCGATGGCAACGCCGAATGGCATCGCGTAATAGTGATCCAGCTCATCCAGTGGGACCTCGACGGTGCGGCCCACCGCGGGTCCGAACACCGTGAGCGTGTCGACAAAGGCCCAGCCGTGCTCAACGTGCGCCAGCGGAACCAGGTTCTTCGGATGCAGCTCAGCGGCCACGCCCAGGCGGCCATCGCGCGACAAAGCGATATGAAACACTCCGGCAATTGCCGGCAGCTTCATCCGGTCGACCACGCGCGCATGCACCGGATCGATGATGGTGATTTCCGACTGCGGCGGCGTCCGGTGCGGTACCGCGTTGGGATACACATGGGTCGCGTAGAGCCGGCTTCCGTCCGGCGACAGCGCCAGATAACTCGCGCCGCGCCCCGCCTCCAGCGTTTCCTTCTCATCGCCGCTGGCCGCGTCCAGAACAGTAATGTCGTTGCCAATGCGATCAGCCACGTAGAGCGTTTTGCCCGCGCGATCTTCCACCACGCTGGAGGGCTCGAAGCCAGCTTTCCACGTCGCCGTCACCGCATCCGTTTTTGTATCGATGACGGTGACGGTATCGTCCCAGGAATTCGTGACGAATAGCCGGGCCCCATCCGGCGAGAGCGAGAATCCACGCGGCACATGACCCACAGGAACTGCCTGCAACTCGCGCCCGCTGGCAGCATCCAGCACCCGCACTTCGTCGGTGCCCTGGCAGAGCACATAAAGCCGCGAACCGTCCGGCGACAGCAACAATTCCAGCGGCGACGCATACTGCTCATCCTGCTGCGCGGCAATGGCCGTTACGCCTGGATGCCCCAACGCCACCAGGCCAAGGGCTCCTGCGCAGATCGCCACCAATGCTAAACGCCGTCTCACTTCGGCTCCTCGACAGTGAGCACGCGGTCCACGCTCTGGTTCTCCAGCGTCTGCTCGCGGCCGCTCGGCCAGTGAATGGCGATCTTGTCGACGCTCGCCGCCGCGCCCAGGCCGAAGTGCAGCCGCCCATCGTTCTGCGACAGATACCCCGACGCCGCGACCCGCTCGGCTACCTGCCTCTTGCCGGCGGCCCACACCTCTACACGTGCGCCGATCCCGTCGCGATTGCTTCCCGTCGTTTCCTTTCCCCGTATAGCTCCCTGCAGCTTGATCGCGATCCAGTGGCCCGTTCCCGTCGAGATGTTGTGCAGCAGCGTGCCGCGCCCACCCAGGTTCACCACAAACGCGTCCACCTTGCCGTCGTTGTCGTAGTCCGCGAAACAGGCTCCGCGCGCGACGGTCTTATTGCTCAGCGCAGGCCCGGCGGTTGGCGAGACGTCTTCAAACCGCCCCTCGCCCAGGCCGCGGAACACGGAGTGCTCTTCCGTAATCATCTGAATCAGACCGCCGTGGAAGACCATGATGTCGAGCAAACCGTCGTTGTCGAAGTCGGAGACGCCCGTGCCCCAGCTTACGTATTGCGCGTTGGCCTGCGACAGGCCCGACAGGATGCCAACGTCATCGAAGCTTCCTTTGCCTGTGTTCTTCATCAGCCGGTTGTAATGCGCGTCGCTCACCCACAAGTCGAGCAGGCCGCCGCCGGTGATGTCGGCAAACACCGGACCCATGGACCCCGTTGCTTCGCCTTCCTGCCCGTACGCCACGCCTGCATCGTTCGCGACCTCTTCAAACGTCCCATCGTGCTTGTTGTGAAAAAGGAAGTTTTCGGTCCGGTCGTTGGCCACATAGATGTCTGGCCATCCGTCGCCGTCGAAATCTGCGGCCGTCACACCCATGGCGCGACCGATATAGGCGCCGATCCCCGACTTATCCGTGACATCGGTAAACGTGCCGTCGCAGTTATTGTGGAATAACCTGTTGGTTTCGCCGGCGTAATCGAGCGGGCCCGGGTAGTTATCCGCCGCATAGAAGTTGCGATACTTCGGATCGAATTTCACGTAGCGGCCAACGAACAGGTCCAGGCAGCCGTCGCGATCATAATCGAGCCAGGTCGAGCTGATCGCCCAACCATCCACCTTGATGCCGGCCTTCACCGTCACATCCGTGAAGGTGCCGTCGCCATTGTTGCGGTAGAGAACGACTTTGCCGTACCCCGTCACCAGCAGGTCTTCATTCCCGTCGTTGTCGTAGTCCGCCGCTGTCACGGCAATGCTGTACATGTCCGGATTCAGCCCGGCCTTCTCGGTCACATCGGTGAAGCTGCCGTCACCGTTGTTGCGGTACAGATGGTTGTGGGGCGCAGGATTGGGCTTGTCCTTCAACGGGAAGGGGTGCATAGAGTCGTCGAGGGGACGCCCGCTCAGCACGTACAGGTCTGGAAGGCCGTCGTTGTTGTAGTCGAGCCAGACGCAGCCCGAGCCCGTCCCCTCCAGCAGCGATCCGAGTTTGGCCGAACCAAAACTATGCGTGAAGTCAATGCCCGCCTTCGCCGATGCGTCTTCAAATCGAATGATCGATTTCGCCTGCGTTGATTGCGAGGCGCGCGGGACCGATTGCCCCATCGCCGCAGACGCCATCGTCAGAATCAATAACAGTCGCAGTTCCATATCAACGACCTCCAGCCGCTCCTGTTACGTCCACAGGTGTAGTGGTCCGCAGCAGCACCTGCGGCACTCGATTGTCCGGCGCGCGTTCCGGCCCCGTATGGCAGCCGACGCAGATGCGCTGCTCACCGCCGCGCACCCAAAACCATCCGCGTTCGGCGCGAATCGTCGTGCCGGCCGCATCCAAAAGAACAAAGCGAATCGGGCGGTCTCCTGTAGCCTGCACAAAGAACGAGCCATCCGCTTCCACCGGCGCGGTCCCCACAACAACAACGCGTCCATCCGGCCCGAGCGTATCCACGCGCACGGCAGCGGGTGACGTGCTGAGCGGACCGCTGCGCGCGAGTCGCGCATTCAGCGCCAGCAGATTTCCCGACTTCCAGTCATGCAGGCCGGAAGGATGCCGATTCGGCGTCGTACGCGGAGCTACCACAGCTGGCTCGACCAGGTCGCGCGCCGCATCTTTGGCAAACTCTGCCACAGCCAGTGAACCGGGCCGCCACGCTTCGAGCGCGTAATGTGTCGCTCCTGGCTTCTTCATCGAAAGCAGCCACCGGCCGTTGGGCATTTCCGCAACGTCACCGGCCAATGCACCCACCGGCGTGGTCACCGCGATCTCGTCCGCCAGCGCTGACGTGAAGCGCGCCAGCCGCGACCCGTGGGTAAAGACAATGTCGCCGGAAAGCAGTTGCCGCCCATGTTCCCGCCCCTGCGAAGGGCTGGTCGCGTGATCGCAGCGCACGCTCTCCACGCCGCTACCGTCCGCGTAGACCAGAAACATTTCCGGCGTCGCGCCCGCGCCCAGCGGGAATCCCGACTCAAACAGCACGCGCCCATCGCGCAGCACATCGTCGGGAATGAAGTTGCCCGGCAGATACGTCAGTTGCTTTACATCCGACCCGTCCAGCGCCGCGGTTTCGAGCGCGAAGCCGGTCGACCCGCGCAGCGCGTAGACCAGACGTCCGCTCGGCATCCACAGCGGTCGAATTGTATCGGTCGCAGTTGTCGCCACGCGCCGTGGCGTTCCGCCCTGTGCACCGACG
The DNA here is from genome assembly GCA_035482355.1 of Acidobacteriaceae bacterium. Lineage (GTDB taxonomy): Bacteria > Acidobacteriota > Terriglobia > Terriglobales > Acidobacteriaceae > Palsa-343. The sequence goes on from DATHQV010000039.1 coordinate 39,367, forward strand.
CTCCAGATTTGCCACGGATCGCCCGTGCCCTTTTTCCCTGCGAACAACACAGTGGCCGCGTCAAACGAGACGCTCGCATCAGCGCTCGCTGCAAAGTCCGGCACCAGCGGCTTCAATTGGCCAGCGCTGATCACCATCAGCTGCGCACCCCGCGGAAACCTTTCGCCCCCACGCAGCGCAGCCAGCGAATCATAAGCCGGAGCGGCCGTGACGATGACTACAGCGGAATCACTCACGGATTTATGTGTCGCTTGCTGCGCAGCCAGCCCGCATGCCAGCGCCAGCAGAACCACAGGGCCCAGCAGGATGAATGCGCGACGCCTCATGCGATCGGCTCAAGTGCGCCGCTGCGCAGGGCCCTTAACTCGCACCATGGAGCCAGATCGGCCATCATGGCGTCGAATTCCGCAAACGTCAGCGACTGCTCGCCGTCGCTCCACGCCTGTTCTGGATGGGGGTGCACTTCGACGATGAGCCCATCAGCGCCCGCTCCCACCGCGCTGCGCGCCAGCGCTGGAACCAGGCTCCGCCGCCCCGCCGCATGGCTCGGATCCGCAATGACCGGCAGATGCGAAATCTCCCCGAGCACCACAATCGCGCCCACATCGAAGGTGTTGCGCGTGGACGTCTCAAACGTCCGAATGCCGCGCTCGCACAAAATCACGTTGGGATTGCCGTGGCTTACGATGCACTGCGCCGAGGCCAGCAAATCGGCCACCGTCGCTACCATGCCGCGCTTCAGCAGAATCGGGCGTCCTGTGTGCGCAGCCGCTTCCAGCAGAGCATAGTTCTCCATGCTCCGCGAGCCAATCTGCAAGATGTCAGCGTATTCGGCCACCAGCGGCGCGTCGGCCGCGGTCATCACCTCGGTGACGATGGCGAGCCCCGTTGCGTCCCGCGCTGCGGCCAGCAACTTCAGGCCTTCGAGCCCCAGGCCCTGAAAGGCATACGGCGAACTCCGCGGCTTGAACGCTCCACCGCGCAGCACGCGCGCGCCTCTCGCGGCCACCCGCTCAGCGGTCTCCATCAGCTGGCGTTCGGTTTCCACCGAACAAGGTCCAGCCATGGTCACAAATTCTTCGCCGCCGATCGCAACCCGGCCCGCCCAGACAATCGTTTTCTGGTCAGGCGTCGTCTTTAAAACGTCCGGCGCATCCGCAAATTGGTCCTTCCAACCACAGCCCACCTGGGCTCCACTTCTCTGGGGAACAGGTGAGATTAGCCCCGGTGCCGCCGTATCACCTCCACCGAAAGGTGGAATTTCAATGTGACCGTGGTGTACTCCGTCGTGCTCCACGCTCGAATTTTTATGGTTCGTTGGCATCGGCGTGGCCTCCATGGCGTTATTGGGGTCCGCCGCTGGCGGCCTGCGCCTGGTAGCGCGCCAGATTTGTCTCCAGCGACGCAGCCAGGGCCTGATTCTGCTGCTGCCGCGCCAGATTCAGCGCCGTCTGCGCGGTAGCCACCGCATCGGCATAGCGCCCCGTCTCCGACTGCATAGCCGCCAGCATTTGCAGGATCGTGGGGTCCTGCAGGTTGGTGATGCGCGCCGCCTCAGAGAACTGCGGCAGAGCCTCAGCGAACATACTGCGCGCGGCCAGCACGCGCCCCAGGTTGTAGCGATACCCCGCATCCTGCGGCGCCAGATCAACGGCCTTCTGCAAATGTGCGGTCGCCTCTTCTAAATCTCCGGCATGCGCCAGCGCCACCCCCAGGCCATTCTGGCCGTCGGGCAAATTCGGCTGCTTCTCCACGCCATTTTTCAGCAGCGCAATCGCCTCGTCGGCGTGTCCGCCCTCGGCAGAGAGCGCATTGCCCAGATTCACTTCCGCCGAAGCATTGTCAGGATTGATGCGCAGCGCATCCTCGAAATGCTGCCGCGCCTCGTCCATTTGCCCCTGCTGTGCCAGCGCGCTGCCCAAATTGTTTTCCGTCTGCGAGCTGTTGCCATTCAGCGCGAGCGACTTTTTGTATTCCGCCACCGCGTCCGTTACTTTCCCCGAACCCGCCAGCGCAATTCCCAGATTGTTGTGAGCGCGCGGATCGTCAGGGTCCAGCGAAACGGCCTTTTGCCACGCAGGAATCGCGGCGTCGTACTGGCGCTTGTCCGAGAGCTGCACCGCCGTGTCGAACATCTGATAGAAATCCGTTGCGGGGTGGTCGATGCGCTCAAAGCCTCCCGGCCGTACGTTCACGAATTCCGGAATGTTGACGGCCCGGTTCGACGCCGTCGCATTCTCCACCAAAATCGCGGGGCTCGCGTTGCCATCCGCGTCGATGTGGGTCAGATACAGCTCGGTGTAGAGCGAAGGCGTCTTCGACGAGAAGGCCAGCCAATGCCCGTTTGGCGAAAACGTGTGCCACGAGTTCATCACCGCCAGGTTCGACGCAAGCGGACGCGCCGTGCCGCCGCCAAACGGCACGATGTACAGCTTGCTGTCAGGCCGCATCAGGAGGCCGTTTTTGCACTGCACAAAAACAATCCACTTCCCATCCGGCGAAACTTTGGGGAAGTTGTTGCTCATCCCGTTTTCCGACGCGCCCACTACCCTCTCCGGCGTTCCACCCTTGCCATCGTTGAACGGAATGCGATACAGGTCGTACTGAATCTGCGTCTCGTTGGGATCGTTGGCGTAAGTCGCCTGCACCTGCCCCGGCGCATAGGGATCCTTCGCCACCGCGCGAGAATACACCAGGTATTTTCCGTCTGGACTCCAGAACGCGCTGGTCTGCACAAAGTTTGGATCGTCCGCGCCCGGCAGCGTCGTCAGCTTGCCACTTTCGCGGCTGTACCAGCCCAGCACGCCGCGCGTCGGGAAGAACACCTGCCCGAATCCGTAATTCCGATAGAAGCCGTTATAGAGCCGGTCGACCACGCGCTGCCCATTCGCATGCGGCACGTCGATCGACGTGATCACATATTTGCCGTCCGGCGACACCTGCGACATAAAACCAAAGCGCTTCTGCGCGTGCTCGTCGCTGTAGGCGCTCCAATGGATCACATAATCGTTGCTGATAGTGCTGATGGGCTTGATCGGGATCAGCGCGTAAAGTCCCTTGTCGTTCTGCGGCCCGTCTACGTCGATGCCCAGCGTGCTGCCATCGCGCGACGCCGAATGGCAGTTCGCACAGGTCGGTAGCCCGGTCATCACGGTTTTACTTTGCGTGTCAGAAACCCAGCGCAGCTGCCACTTAATCATCGGCAGCACCGAATCGGGTAGCGGCTTGATCACGCCGCGCTCCTCGCTCTCCGGCGGCGGCGGAATCAGCGGCACATCGCGATACATAATCGGCGCGTCCACGGGATCGGGCGAGGTCGCGATCGTCACTTGTCCGGTCGATACCGGATGCTTGTCGTCTTTGCTGCGGTAGCCGGTAAAGTGAATCACCGCTGGCTGCCGCAGCGAATGTTTTTTTATCTGCTCCCAGGTCTTTGCATCGGGTCGCCAGGTATGCGCGGCGGCCTGCTCCATCGTGAGCGTCGGCGGCACAAACCCGGTCAGCGAAGCGTCGATCGGACCAGCCTGCATCTTCGCCCCATCCGACCATTCGCGAATCTTCGGGGCACGCTCGCCAAACTGGACCTCGACGCGCCAAATCGTCGCATCCCCGCTGGCATCGCGCCACTGGAAAAGCGGCGGAATGATGTCAATGGGATACAGCGAGCCTTCGCGAGGTGAATCGACGGTGATGCCGCTGGTTTGCGGTTCAGCCGATTCGAGTGCGTCACGGTGCGAGCCCAGAAAGCGTGTGAACACAGCCACAACGGGCGTCATCGGCACGCGCGTACTCTGCTGCGCGGTTGCGCCCAGCAGCCCGAGCGCCACGCTCACGCACCCAATCCGCAGCCTCGTTGTATGCCTGATGGGAACTCTCCCCCGGACGCGCGGCTACTGGAACCAGGGATCGCTCGCCGCCCGGAAAACTAACTCGAACTGTAGCGAGAGGGAAAAGGCCTTGGCTGTGAGCCAGATCACAAATTGGCGAGCAGAAAGGGCCGGGCTGCGCGGAGATGGAGTTTCTGATTCGGCGCCGGCCGTAGTCCCGCTGACCGGACTTTAGCCGACCGCCTTATCGCTGAAAGCTTTACCGCTGCTTTTCGGGCGTCATCTGCTGCACCAGGCTCTGGTCCTGCTTCTCGTGCAGCGCGCTGGACTTCGCAAATTCGGCCTGCGCTTCGGCCGTCTTACCCTCAGCCTTGTAGAGTCGCGCCAGCCGCCAGTGCCCTTCCACCTGGTTGGGATCCATCTGAATAACGTGCTTGAAATCCGTTTCCGCTTCATCGTTCCGGCCCTGGTCCGCCAACACAATCCCCAGATCAAGCCATGCCAGCCGCGTCGCTCCCGGCAAAGCCACGGCCTTCTCCAGCGTCGCCTGCGCCTGCGCCGTCTCCTCCAGTTTCATCTCGGTGTCGCCCAGATACGCGAGCGCCTGCAGGTGGCTCGGATCGCCTTTAAGTTCGGTCTTGAACTCCTGCGCCGCGTCCTGATATTTATGCTGCGTCCACAGCAAATACCCCAGGCCAAAATGGACGTTCGGCTCATGCGGCGCGACCTTTTCGGCCGCCTGGAATTCCGCGATGGCCTCTGGCGTGTGATGCAGTCCGTCCTCCGCTTCACCCGCCAGCACGTGCGCCTGCGCGGAGTCAGGATTCGCCGTCACAATCTGCTTGTACTGTTCCAGCGTGCAGGTGAATTGCTTCGCATACAGGCAGGCCTGCGCCAGCACGCCGCGCAACTCCTCGTTTTGCGGCGACTGCTCCACGGCGTATTTCAGGTACGGAATCGCCTCAGCGTACTGCGCCGAACCGAAGTAGCTCATGGCCAGCAGAATGCGCGGCTGCGCATCGCCGGGAGCCGCGGCTACCGCAGCCTTCAGCGGAGCAACCGCCTCCTTCAGCTTGCCCTGCTTAAAGAGCGCCAAGCCGAGATTGAGCTGAAGGCCGGTCATGCGCGGATCCAGTTCGAGCGCCCGCCGGTAGGCATCCGCCGCGCCGGGATAATCCCCCTCGCGCGCCAGCACAATGCCCAAATGCCCACTCGCCGCCGCATCCCGCGGATTTGCGGCAAGCGCTTGCCGCCACGCAGCCTCCGCATCCTTCCATTGCCCCTGCTGCTCCAGCGCCAACGCCCGCTGCGCAGCCGCCGAATCGGGAGCGCCGGTCTGTGCTGCGGCTAAAAACACGCCCGCGCCAAAGCAAAGTACGCCCGCCAGAATGAGCTTTTGTAATCGAGAAACGCTATGCATCACCACCGTCATTAGACCATCGCAATCGGCCGCCCCGCCACCGAGTCCGTCGCTGGCCGCACTCGCGCTGACCGCTTGATCGCTGACCGGATCTTAGCTGACCGGCCTTTAGCCGGCCGCTTCTCAGCTTCCGCTCAAAAGATATGCTCGTCGCCGTCGTGTCCCACCGGCGACCGATATTCCGCCTCCGCTGCAGCCCGCACTTTCGCCACCGAAAGCCAATTGTCCTTCCTGGGGTGTTCGAGATAAAACGGCGGCAGCGGCATGGATAAATAGCGGCTCAGCGCCTCAGCATAGCCCTCATACAGCGCGCGCAGTTCGTTCAGCCGCCCGCAGCTTTCGCCGTCGCGGCACACCCGCACGCCCGCCAGGCACAGTTGGTCGTAGACCGCGCGAAAGCGCTCCGGCGGCAGCCGATCCGGCGCATCCGTCACCGGCGTCAGCGACATAATTTGCGACAGATCTACCAGCGCGTGCCGCGCCATGGCAAAGGTCAGCTGCGCCTGGCGCGCACTCTCTTCCTGCACGCCGGCAATCAGCAGCGCGCACGCATCCAGAATGGCGGTAATGCCGGACAACCAGCTCTGGCTGGTGTGCTGCGAACGAAAAAGACACAGCAGTGGATACGAAATATGGCTCTCCAGCAGCTCCGCCGACCAGCGCTCCCACTCCTCAAGCAGCGTGACCAGCGCCGTGCTCCCGCCCTCAAACGAGTGCCGTTTGATCAGCTCAAACGCCGTAGGCGGCGAACCCGCGCGCGCATCCAGCAGCGCAATGTTCACTTCGCGCCGCGAAAACGCTCCGTAGAGCACCGGGAAATACCCAATCACCAGCGCGACGAATCCCAAGCCGATGCCAGCTTCCATCACCACCAGCGCGCGGACGAAGAGCGTATGCGGCACTACGTCGCCCAGGCCCAGCGTAAAGATCGTTGTCCCGCTCGCATACAAATCTGTGAGGAACGGATGCGCGGTCCCACGCGGATCCGTGAACGCCACGGGAAAGGCGAAGTAGATGAAGGCGAATCCAAAGATCAGCGCCACCGCCCACGCGCCGATCAGAAACGCCAGCGAAAGCGGGCCATAGAAGCTGAGCATCGTCTCCCGCTTGCGGGGATGGCGCTCCCGAGTGGCCACCCATCGCCACGGCAGCCACGTCAGGCGATAGAACAGGCGCGTGAGCCGAAAACGTCCAGTGGCGCGACGCGGCAGAATCACCGTCTCGAACGCGTCAAGCAGCACGGAGAAAAGGCAGGCAATGCCGAGAATCAGCCGCAAAGGATGCATCATCGCCAGCAAAACAGGAATTCACGCGGTCGTCAACAATGCGTCCGGGGCCGGAGAGCAGGAGTCAAGGATCAGGAGTCAGACCAAAGCTCCTTCTGCCACTGCGCCCGACCGATTCCGGGCTCCTGCTTCCCGGTTACTGCGGGATCACAAACAGCGTGATGGACTGTGCCGGGAATGTGTACTGCAGCGTGCTCGTCGTACTCGGCAGGGTCGCCCCCGTTACCGTAAACCCGGTTGTTATCGGCTGAATCGACGTCAGGCTTGCGTTGCTGTACTGATAGCCCGTGACCGTGCCAGGCGTCGTAACGTTGAGTAGCGACAGCGAGCTGGTCAGCGGTCCCCACGTCTTGTTGATTACCATCACCGTGAGCGCGTTGTCCCTGGTCCGCAGCGCTCCGTAGACCGAGAGCTGGTCCTGTCCGGATTCCATCCCCGCCACGGGCTGGTAATTCGAGTCAATCGGCGTGCAGGCCCCGCTCAAAGCCGCGGACGTCGAGCACGATGCCAGCGCCTGATCCCCAAACACCGCACCATCGTTCTTCAGATCGTAGTTCCGGTACATCGCAAACGAGTAGTTCACTGGACCCTGCTGGCTGTAATTCGTCGTCGGCCAGAACGATCCCATATCCAGCCCGTATTGCCCGAAGACGCCCAGCACGTCGGCCTGCGTCACCGCGCCGTTAATCGATTCCAGGCCGCCGAAGTTGTATTCGTCAATCGCCGTCATCGTCCCCGGATAGTTGTTGGCGGGATCCCCGAGCGGAGCAACGCCGTTCACCCAGGCATGCAGCAACGGAACCGCCTCGGGAGCCTGTAACGGCACGTTGCAACTGGATGTGTAGTTCGGGTCGGTCATGTAATTCGGCTGCGGGTAATTCGTGTTGGTGTACGTCGGATCCCACAGCGCCCTCACCGAATCCTCACGAACAAATTGCTCGCCGGTGTCGCCAGCCGTCGTAAACGCCACGCTGTTGCCGTTGTACGAACCCGCAAAGTACCCATGGATATCAAGAATATCGAGCAAGCGCGTGCCATACGTCCCGCTGGCCAGATTCATCTGCTCCAGATAGTAGGGAATCATCGCCACGCCGCCATGCGCCTCGCGATCCGTCGGATTATCCCATTGCTGGTAGCACTTCACCGTCCCCTGTCCCGCCCATCCATTCTCAATATCCTGTTTGGAGTAGAAGTAGTTCCACCAGTAATCGATAATCGGACCGCTCACCATTGCCGTCGGATCGACGGTCTTGATCGCCACCGCCGCGCCAATCCCGCCCTGCGTCACTTCATCGTAGGTCGATGGAATCGGGTGCACGTCGCGATGCACTGCATCCCACCACGCCGGCTCGTTATCCAGATCCCAAATGTCGACGCCCCTTTTGCTCGCGCTGCTGCCGAAGCTCGCGTTCGTCACAATCGAGTTCACCCATCCGCCCTGCCAGGTGCCCTGCGCCCACGCCTGCGTGTTTTTTCCCGCTCCCGGCGCCGTCGGCGGCGGCTCGGCATCGCTCGTCACCGCGGCAAAAGTGGCCTGCTGGCCCGCCGGAATTGTGAGATTGCACCCGCCGCTGCTCGTGCATCCCTGCGTTCCATTCGGATACATCCCGTCTCCGCAAGCCTGCGGGCTGTAGCTCACCTGGCCCGGGTACGTCGACTGCGGATAGCTGCACGCCGTCGTCGAACTGTTTGTCACCCATCCCATCACGTTCATCGAGCCCAGCACTTTCACATCTGCGCCCAGCCCATGGGCCGCCGTCACGTATTGCGTAAAGGTGGAACTCCCAGTCGGATTCGGCAGCATCCCTCCCGAGCCCGCTCCATTCTGGAAGTAATAATCGCTCGCCGAATTGCTGTTGCCGGTTTGATAGTTGTAGCGCGAGGTGTCGTCCCCGCCCCACCGCGTCAGGGTCGTGCCCGCCGTAGTCGCCGATGCCTGATCCAGCACATACGCGTTCATCCCGTAAACCAGCGGATTGATCGGATGCAGCATATTGCCGGCATCCACGATCAAAACCGGTCCGTTCGCCGTGGCAGGCGGTGCCAGCGTCACCGTGGTGCTTCCCGAAAGCGTGGTGTCGGCCGTCGATGTCGCCGTCACCGTCGCCGTGGCCGGCGCGGGATAGGGGCTCTGATACAGGCCGCCAGAGGTGATCGTGCCCGCATCCACCGACCACGTAACCCCGGTGTTCGTCCCTTCGCCGCTCACCGTCGCTGTGAACTGTTGCGATGCGCCGATAAACACGGTTGGCATACCCGGACCCACGACGATCTTCGGACCCTGCGAAACTGTAACCGTGGCTGTGCCAGATTTGGTCGGGTCCTCGGTCGAGGTAGCCGTGACCGTGACGCTGCCCGCTGCCGACGGGGTAAACAGCCCTGAGGTAGTAATGGTGCCCGCCGTCGACGGAGTCAGCGACCACGTGACCGCGCTGCTGTACGCCCCGGTGCCGGTCACCGTCGCAGTGGCCTGCGAGGTTTGCGCGGTCGAGAACGTACTCGCGCTCATGGTGACCGTGACCGATGTAATCGTGGGCTGAACGGTTCCGCCGCCACCGCCGCTGCTGCCGCCGCATCCCGCCATCAACGCACACACCAGTGCGCCGCTCACCGCCGCTAGTTTCGCTTGCATCACGGTTGTCTCCACTCAAGAGTGGCAGGCGCGTCCGGCTCTCAAAGGGAGCCGGTACACGATTCTCCAGCCGCCAGAATTGTACCGCTGCCAGCAACTTTTGCAATGGTTTACATTTGGGAATTCTGGCGGGCGTAACCGCGGTTCCCCGGGGCCCTGGACAGGGGTGTCCCTGCTGGCTTTCCTGCTGACCGAACCCCTGCCGTTCTGGCCGCCCGTCAGTACATCCGCAGGTCGCCTTCGGGGTGTGGCGCGTTGACCAGCAGGCCCAGTTCGCCAGCCATCCGTTCCAGAAATGTGCGCGTCGCTGGCTGGACTGGAACCATCGGCAGCCGATAGTTCTCTTCGATCCGGCCCATCGTGGCCAGAATCGCCTTCACCGGGCCGGGGCTGGATTCCTTAAAGATCCCCTGCATCAGCCGGAAGTATTTGCGGTTGATTCGTCGCGCCGTAGCCCAGTCATTGGCCAGCGCCGCTCGCACCATCTCCGCCATCTCTGAGGGGATGAGGTTCGACGCCACAGAGATCAGCCCAGCTCCGCCCACGCCCAAAATGCCCAAAGCCATCATGTCGTCGCCGGAATAGACCTTAAAACTGCGCGGCGCCTGGGTCATCAACTCAGTAATCTGCACCAGGTTCCCGGTTGATTCCTTAATCGCCTCGATGTTCGGCGCCGCTTCGATCAGCCGCAGCACCGTAGCCGGCTCCAGATTGGCCGCCGTACGGCTGGGAATGTTGTAAAGCACCACCGGCAGCTTCACTGCCAGGGCCACCGCCTTGAAGTGCTCGTACTGCCCTTCCTGGGTCGGCTTGTTGTAGTACGGATTCGCGCTGAGAATGGCGGTAACACCGGGCACCTGCGCCGCGGCCCGCGCTCTGGCCACTGCCTGGCGCGTGGCGTTGTGCGTGCACCCCGCCCACACCGGCACGCGTCCGCCCGCCGCCTCAGCGACTATGCGAATTACCTGCAGCCATTCCTGCTCGTCGAGCGTGGGCGTTTCGGCAGTGGTGCCGCAAGCCAGCAGCCAGTCCATGCCGCTTTCCACCTGCCACCGGGCCAGATCGTACAGTGCCCGTTCATCGACGCTGCCGTCGGCGCGAAAAGGCGTGACCAGCGCTGTCCCACAGCCCTGCAAGTTCATAACAAAACGAGTCTACACCGGAGTTGCATCGTCCAATCCGCTTCCCTACGCGATAACCGGACGAGAAGAATCCGGCGTGAACGCATAGGTTTTGTCATCGATGTATTGCGGTTCCGTTTCGCCGGGAATCGGTTCAACGGGTATCCCGCGGCCCACGTAGCCCGCGGAAGTAATGACTTCCAGCAGTTCCGGCCGCGAAACTCCATGATGAATTTCCACCAGCAACCGGGGCCGGTTCGCTTTCAATAACGGAAGCATTCCCTTAAGAACCTGTATCTCCATGCCCTGCACATCGATCTTGACGCCGTCGACGTGCGCGTTCGATCCCGAAATTCTTGGCCACAACCACTCGAGTCGACAACTCAGGAATGAATATTTCGACCCAGGTGCCGCGTGCGTACCGCTGCCGTTAGTCGACGCAGGTGTCTCGTTTGTAAAAACTTGCCCCAGCATCCCGCGAAGCACCTCCAGACTGTCGGTCTCCAGGTCCTCGCAATTGCTCAACGCCATGGGCACAACGGTCAATTGCGTGAGGTGGTTCAACGCACTCGTTCTGGAAATCGACCCCGCCGTATTCAACATCGGCTCAAAAGCGAACACCCGCCCCCGGTCCCCCACCAACTTGCTGAGAGCGAGCGCCGTGTAGCCGTAGTGCGCGCCAATGTCCAGCCAGGTTTCCCCCGTTTTTACATTCTTCCCAAACCACTCCAGCAGCGGAGTTTCGGTCCGGCCAAGGATGGCGCCCGGATAATCATGCCAGGACGTCACGATCCGGCTCCCGCGCAGAGGCCCCCCTAAAATCCTATGGGGCCGCAATCCACGCGGCATCATTTGCCGAATCTTCTCCTTCACACCGTTGTTCATTCTTCTCTTCTGCCTCGCAAGGTTTGGGGTTGGTCCTTCGCGGGCCTCAGCGCCCGATAGTCTGTCCTGGGATTGAACTGGTTCTGCTACGAAAGGTTATGGACAATGTTCAGTGTCATCTTTGGGTGGTGCGGAACTGCCATTCAGGGGCTTACACCGAATCCTGCGCCCCATCGCGATGAGCAGAGTCCGGTCCCTGACAGGTATGTATGGGCTTATTTTAGCAGGAGCACCCGAGCCTCCGGGAGGGTCCGTATGCCCCAAATCAGGTCTTTGCAGCCCGCTCAACGGAATTTTCAGAGACTGCTGACAATCTCCTGAAAATCCCAGCAGCCCGCCTTCCCCGCAATCCACTCTGCTGCCCGCACCGCGCCCTCCGCAAAGCCGCGCCGTGAATGCGCTTCGTGCTTCAGCTCAATGCAGTCATTCGCCGAACGCGCTTCGACCACGTGGATTCCCGGAACCTCGCCCTCACGCTTCGAGGTAATCTCCACGCTCAGACCGGGATGCGCGGACTCCATAATCCTCTTGAGGGAAAGCGCCGTTCCTGACGGCGCATCGATCTTCGTCGCGTGGTGCATCTCCGTAATGCTGAAGGTGTACCCCGGTGCAGCCTCGGCCAATGTCCGCGCTACGCGAAACAGCGCCTGCACGCCAATGGAGAAATTTGTGCTGTAGAGCAGCGCGCCCTGCCTCCGCTCGCAGATTCCACGCAGGTGCTCCAGTTGGTCGTACCAACCCGTAGTCCCCACCACGACCCGCGCGCCATTCGCCAGGCAGGCGCGAATATTCTGCACCGCGGCTTCCGGCGTGGTGAAGTCAATGACCGCGTCGAAGCCCGCGAGAAACGGCGCTGTCAGCGCCGATGCGTGGTGGTTCTCCTCTTCGCCCACCACGCGCACGCCGTGGCCGCGCTCCGCTGCCACCTGCGCCACCAGGCTGCCGGTCTTTCCGCGTCCAAGAACCAGAAACAGCATCGTGTGCCCTCCCGTGCTTACGCTTTTGGCCGCGCTTCCACGTCAAAAATCTCCGGATCGGGATCCTTGAAAAACTCCGCGTGCAGCGAACGCACCGCTTCTTCCGCATCATCCTCTTCGATCATGAAGCTCATGTTGATCTCCGAAGCGCCCTGCGAAATCATCCGCAAATTCACATGGCGAATGGCCTGAAACACTCGTGCGGCAATCCCATTCTGCCCACGAATATTCTCGCCCACCATGCACACCAACGCCTTGCGCCCCTCGTATTTCACATCGGCCAGCTTGCTCAGATCGGCGGCTATCGCGGGTAGCTTCTCATTCGAATCGAGGCTCAGCGAAACGCTCACTTCCGAGGTGGAAACCATGTCCACCGGGCACTTGTGCCGGTCGAAAACCTCAAAAATCGAATGCAGATAGCCATGCGACATCAGCATGCGGCTTGCGACCACGTCCATAATGGTCAGCCGCTTCTTCACCGCAATGGACTTGAACGGGCTGCGGCAGTGCGGCGCCAGAGCGGTAATCCGCGTGCCTTCGTTCTCCGGATTCTTCGAATTCAGCACGTAAACCAAAATGTTTTTGCTCACCGCGGGCAAGATCGTTGCCGGATGCAGCACCTTGGCCCCGAAATAGGCCAGCTCCGCTGCCTCCTCGAAGCTGATCATGCGCACCCGCAGCGCATCCGGGCACATCCGCGGATCGGCAGTCATAATGCCGTTCACATCCGTCCAAATCTCAATGGCCCCTGCATCGATGCCGCCGCCCACGAGCGCCGCCGTGAAGTCCGATCCGCCGCGCCCCAGCGTGGTGGTCACGCCCTTCTCCGTCGATCCGATAAAGCCGCCCATCACCGGCACGCGCCCTTCTGCGAGATGCGGCGCCACGTGCTGCTTCAGCCGTTCCTCAATGACTGCGTCCTGCGGCACCGCTTTGCCATGCTGCGCGTCGGTCACAATGCACTGGCGTGCATCCACGTGCACCGCGTTCAACCCGGCGCGCGTGAACGCCTCCGCAATCATGTGGCTGGAAATGCGCTCACCGTACGACACCACCATGTCGGAAATGCGCGGCGTCAGTTCGCCCACCGCCGCCAGCCCACGCAAAATTTCATCCAGCCCATCGAATTCCGAGTCCATCCACGCCTGCGTGGCAGTCATCGCGGAATCGACCTGCGCCACAGCCAGTGGATCTTCTTTCAGTCGAGGACCTGCGGCCAGTTGCGCTGCCGTATCGTGATGCCGTGTGCGCAGCCGCTCCGTGATGGCCAGCGCACTCGCCCGATCGCCGCGGGCCGCGTTGGCCGCCGCGGAAATCAGCAGGTCGGTCACCCGCGCCATCGCGCTCACCACTACCACCGGCTGCAGGCCTTTGGCCACGCGCCCGGCCACAATGCCCGCGGTCCGCTGAATAGCGGCCGCGTCCTCAACCGAGGTCCCGCCGAATTTCATCACCACGAGCCGGTTCATGCGGGCACGGGTACCGGATCAAGCTTACCCAGCGAAACCAGCAACTCCGCGTTCAGCAGAGCCGCGCCGGCCGCGCCGCGAATGGTGTTATGCGACAGCACCGTGAACTTCCAGTCGAGCAGGCTGCACGGCCGCAAACGGCCCACCGTCGCCGCCATCCCGTTGCCGCGCATACGGTCCAGCCGCGGCTGCGGACGATCTTCCGCCGTCACAAATTCCACCGGCTGCGCTGGAGCCGTCGGCAAATCCCGCCCTCGCAGCGGCGCAAACTCCGCCCACGCCGCAATCAATTCCTCTCGGGTCGCCTTTTTTCCCAGTTTGATACTCACGCTCTCCGTGTGCCCATCTTCCACCGGAACGCGGTTGCAGTGCGCGCTCATCTTTGCCGCCAGCAGCTCTACGACGGCGCCGTCAAGCCGCCCCAGCAGCTTCAGCGTTTCCGCCTCCATCTTTTCTTCTTCGTTTTTGATGAACGGAACCACGTTGCCCAAAATATCCAGCGAAGCCACGCCCGGATACCCCGCCCCGCTCACTGCCTGCATCGTGCTTACGAAGATCGCCTCAATCCCGAAGCGCTCTACGATGGGCTTCAACGCCAGCACCAAGCCAATGGCCGAGCAGTTCGGATTCGTCACAATATACCCGCCCGACTCCTTCCACCACGTCTGCCGTTCCACCAGCGCCAGGTGCTCCGCATTGACCTCCGGGATCACAAGCGGCACGTCCGCCTGCATGCGAAACGCGCTCGAGTTCGTAATCACGGCGCACCCGGCGGCGGCAAAGGCCGGCTCCATCTCCCGCGCAATATCGGCGTCCAGCGCGGCAAAAATCACGCGCGGCGCACCCTCCGGCACCGCCGGCGATACCGGCATCGCAGCAATCCGCTCCGGCAGCGCCGTGTCCAGCTTCCACCGCACCGCGTCGCCATACTTCTTCCCGCTCGAACGGTCGCTGGCCGCCAGCCATGCCACCTCAAACCACGGATGATTCTCCAGTAGCTGGATAAACCGCTGGCCGACCATCCCCGTCGCGCCCAGAATCCCAATCTTTTGCCGCATCGCCGCCTTCTTCAGATACACCGCAGGCTCACCCGTCGCACACCTTCGCCTGCCAGGTCGTTGTGTCGATAGTGTAAATGCTCAGGGTTCCGGAGCCTACACTCCAGAGTGATCACGAAACTAAGCAGTTACCCGAACGTCGCGACGGTCCGGTTAGTACGAGAAATCCTGGGTCACCGTCTGCTGCGCGGCTACCGTCACCGTTGCTGTCTGCTCACCCAGATTTTCCTGGTCGGCGACAATCGTGTACGTCCCCGGCGGCAGCCCATGAATCGTAAATTTCCCTGACCCATCGCTCACCGCGTAAAACGGATTCGGCGCCACGTTGATGAACGCCTGCATCCACGGATGGTTGTTGCAGCGCACTGGAATCATCAGTTCCGGCTGGCTAAACCGCCGCTCGTCCTTCGCTCCGCCCTGGCCGCCGCTGGGCGCCTGCGAAATATCCACCGCCTGATTGCCCTGCACCGTCGGCGTCATGTGGATGTTGTGCATGGTCGGATCGCTGTTCGTGAAGCGCACCGCCTGCCCCACCATTACGCCCACCACGTGCGGAACGTATTTGCAGCCCTTCTGGTCGATGTCGACCGCCTGCGTCGGCGCGGCGTAAATCTTGTTGCCCAGCCCATTCTTTACGTAGATGAACACGTTGGCCAGGCCGCCGTTGTTCGCCATCGTGCCCTCGCTATAGTTCACGCCGCTCAGCGTGCACGCCGGATCCTGCGCCATGTCGATCTCCACCGGCTTGGGCGGCGTCTTCGTGTAATGCACCTTGCCGGTAATCGTCCCCGCCGTGCTCATATCAATCGCGGTGTATTGTTCCTGCGGCGCGGCCGTGGGCTGCTTCTTGCAACCAGCCGCCACCAGGAGAACTCCCATCGCCATCGCCGCGAAAATCTTCGTCTTCATCTTCCCGTCTCCTCTTAGGTTCATGCCGCCAGCGCCTCAATCACCGCATCGGCGAAGGCTCGCGTGCCCGCCGTTCCGCCCACATCGCGCGTCAAAGACTTCTTCTCCGCATACGTTTTTTCAAGCGCCGTTTGCAGCCGATCCGCGGCGTCCCCTTCATCGATATGCCGAAGCATCAGAATCGCCGATTGCAGCAGCGCCGTGGGATTCGCCAGGTCCTTCCCCGCAATATCCGGCGCCGAGCCGTGCACCGCCTCGAAGATCGCTGCCTCCGCGCCAAGATTCGCGCCCGGCACCAGTCCCAGCCCACCCACAAACGCTGCGCACAGATCGCTGACGATGTCCCCGTAGAGGTTTTCCATCACCAGCGTGTCGTACTGGTAGGGATTCATCACCAGCTGCATGCAGGTGTTATCGATAATGTGCTCGGCATACGTGATGTTCGGAAAGTTCTTCCCAACGTCGCGGCAGCAACGCAGAAACAGCCCATCCGACATCTTCATGATGTTCGCTTTGTGGATGGCATGTATCTTTTTGCGCCCGTGTTTGTTCGCATACTCAAACGCGAACTTCGCAATCCGCGTGCAGCCTTTTTCCGTCATCACCTTGATGGACTCGATCACGCCCGGCACCACCTCGTGCTCCAGGCCCACATACAAGCCTTCCGTGTTCTCGCGGATGATGATCAGGTCCACGTCGGGATAATTCGTCTTCAGGCCCGGCAGATTCTTAATCGGCCGGAAATTCGCAAACAGTTCAAAGGTCTGGCGCAGCTTCACGTTGATCGATGCAAACCCGCCCCCGATCGGCGTGGTCACCGGCCCTTTCAGAGCCACTCGGTTGCGCGCGATCGCCTCGTACAGCTCCTTCGGAATGTATTCGCCATGCGCCTCAAATGCGCCCGCCCCCGCCGCAAAGCGCTCCCATGCAAACTGCACGCCGGTGGCTTCCAGAATCCGCACCACCGCGTCAGTCACTTCCGGCCCAATGCCGTCGCCCGGAATCAACGTAATCGTATGTGTCTTCCCCACATCTCTCCTCAACTGCTTTTTGGTTACCAGCTATTGGCTTCGGGCTACACCCTAATCCCTACACCCTATCCCCTCGTCTTCTTCTTCTCGGAATGATGCGTCAGCAACTGCTCCAGCTCTTCCTTGAACTCGCGCACATCTTTGAAGTCCCGATAGACGCTGGCGAAGCGAATGTAGGCAACCGTATCCAGAGCCTTCAGCCGTTCCATAATCAGCTCGCCAATCTCCGTGGTGGTCCGTTCCCGCTCGCTGGCCTCGGTCACAAAGCTCTCGACCTCGTCCACAAGCTGTTCCAGCTTCGCTGCGGAAATAGGCCGTTTCTCGCAGGCATGCAGCAACCCGCTCAGCACCTTCTGGCGCTCGAATTTCTCGCGCCGCCCGTCCTTCTTCACCACCATGTACGGAATCTCGTCGATGCGCTCGTAGGTGGTAAAGCGGCGGCTGCAGCCTTCGCACTCGCGCCGTCTGCGGATGCTGTCGGCTTCCCGGCTCTCACGCGAGTCAATGACGCGGTCCTGGAGAAACCCGCAGTAGGGACATTTCATCGGTCTGCCCCAATTCTAGCAGCGCAAACAGGGTCGACCCGTCCGCATAAACCCCTGCTCCGCTTTCATTTGTCACGCCGTATCTTTCGGACTATTGTGGTTCCCGGCGCATCCTACCACCCTATGAGCCAGGAAAAACCAACCCGCTCCATCGCCAAAGGCTTTCTGGCCGGCTTCATCGGCGGACTGGCCGGAGCCGGAGTCAAAATCGCTGCCGAACAGTTCTTCCCCCCACGCACCCAGGGTCAAACGCCCCCGTCCATCGTTCTCGCCGAACAAGTGGCCGGACACAGCCTGCCCGATCATCAGCGCAAAGTCGCCATGCAGAGCATTCACTGGCTCTTCGGCGCGCTGGCCGGCGGCGTCTACGGAGCACTGGTCGAAGTCGAGCCCTCGCTCGCGGCATGGCGCGGCGCGGCCTTCGGCATCACCCTCAATCGCATCACCCACGAGTCCCTGCTGCCCAGACTGGGCCTGGCGGCGCCCACCGGCCAGCAACCCACTCAGGAACGCATCAGCGAATGGGTGACGCACGCCGCCTATGGCGTAGGCACAGATACCGTCCGCCGAGCCATCCGCAGAGAAATGTAGCTCGTTCCTAACCCGCCGGTTCCGCCTGGTGCGCCAATCCTTCGCCCGCCTGTTCGCTCTCTACCGCGACTTTGGTCAGCGAGACGCGATCGAACCGCGCCCACACCAGTCCAACCGGCATAATGCCGAGGAAGGTCACCAGCAGCAGGGTGGCAGCGCAAGCTGTGGCAGCTTCCGGCCGCGCGCCCAGCACCGCGGTGAGCGTTACCATCACCAGGCCAATCTGCGAAAACCACCCAATGACGGGGAGCTGAATCATGCTGGCGCCCCCGCTGGCAATCATCACCAGCACGCACTTCGATGGGCTGATGCCGGCCAGTTCCGGGCTTGCCACAAACGCCCGGCAGCCTTGGAAATATGCCAGCGCAATCAGCAGCCACATCCCCAGCGAGAGCGCGGACACCGCCGCAAAATCGCCGAACGAGCGCATCGCATCCAGACCGGCATGAAAGGTGCGCACTTTGTTCCCTGCCGCATGGCCGAGCTTCTGCGAGACCGCCCCCAGGCCACGTTCGAACAGACTCGCAATCGCCTCGCCCGCCACGCGCACTGCGATCAGAAACAGAGCGCCCATCACCGTCAGGATCAGCCCGCCATATCGCTCGATCACCAAAGCCGGCATGGGATGATGTTGCGCCAGGCTTGCCACCGGACCGCCGTGCGCCGTCGCCCGCACAATTTCATCCGTCGGAACCCCGATCATGGCGATAGAGAAAATCAGCGCCATCGACCCAAAGTCGAACAGCCGCTCCACAATGTAGACGGCCACCTGCGAGCTCAGCGGAAGCCCGGTCTTCTTCGCCACCAGATATGGCCGTACCAAATCAGCCACCCGCCCGATGAGCGCCACCGCCGTAAACCCCATCACCTGCGTCCCCAGCAGTGACAGCAGCGGCAGCTTGCGGTTATGCCGCACCAGCAGCGCCCAGCGTACGGCGCGGATCACGTAGCCCACATAAATGCACCCCAGCGCGAACGCAATCCTCCGCCAGTCGGCCAGCCGCAGCTGCTCCACAAAAACGCCCCAGTTGAAATGAATGCGATGGCGGCCGAACCAGACCAGCGCGACGATCGCCACCAGGACGATCAGCAGCACCATCCGGCTTCTCTTGCTTTTCAATCAGTTCTCCTGCGGGAAGGCCGCGAGCACTCAGTGTGCCAGCGCCGCCAGTTGCGTGAGGCGCAGCTTATAGCGGCGATTGTACTCGTGGATCACGCGCGCCACGTAAGCCCGCGTTTCGCGATAGGGAGGAATGCCATGCCAGCGGTCCACCGCCGCCGGACCAGCGTTGTAAGCGGCCAGCGCCAGAGCCAGATTGTCGTTGTAGCGCTTCAGCAGCGTGTCCAGATAGGCAGTGCCGCCCTGGATGTTTTCGCCCGGCGCAAAGCTGTCGGCCACGCCCAGTTGCGCCGCCGTTCCCGGCATCAGCTGCATCAGCCCCTTCGCCCCCGCGCGGCTCACCGCATGGGTTTGCCCGCCGCTTTCCTGGCGCACCACGCTCGCCAGCAGGTCGGCATCGATGTCGTACGTCGCCCCCGCCTTCGTCAGCATCGGCCGCAGGTCTTCGTCGGAAAGCTTCGCTGGCGGCTGGCCCGCATAGGCCCCCGTATGGATCGTTTCAGTCTGGACTGTCGCAGCTGGTTCCGTCGGCGCCGGAACAGGCAGCGTTACCGTCTCCGCCGAAGCAATATCCTCGGCTCCCACTTCCACAAAATTGTTGCCCGCCGCATCCATGTACAGCCGGACTTTCGCGCCCTCCGCAGCCTGGTGGTCGCAGATCAGGTCAAACCCATTTTTTAGAGTGATGTGCTCGGCGATCCGCCCGGCATTCGGCGCGCTATCCGGATTGGGACCGGCGGCGTGAGCCGAGACCCAGGCCACACCCAATGCCAGAATCGGGGCGGCCGACCAGAATTTTCGCGAAATGCGGGGCATGGCACCTCTAACTCTAACAGTTCAGACGCGGGAACCCACCAGGACGCTCTCAACCACCATCGCCACCCCATCGTCATCGTTGCCCGGAGCAATTTCCCACCCGCGCTCCTGCGCCAAAGCCACCAGGTCCGCTGCGCCATTTGCCATCACCACGGCTCGGCCTGCGTACTCCAGCATCCCCAGATCGTTCCAGTTATCCCCAATGGCCACAATATTTTGCGGCTCTATGCTGCGCCGCACGGCCAGCTTCCGCAAAGCCACGCCCTTCGAACATCCCGGCGGTAGAATGTCGAGAATCGTCAAATCCCTCGACTCGTATTCCGTCCGATGCATCTCGATCTCCGCGGCATACTCGCTCCCCGCCAGCCACGCCTCGGCCTCACGCATGGCTGCCACGCCGCCGCACACCATCCCCTGCACCGGCGTCTCATCGCCATCGAAGGCCCGCTCCAGCGGTCGCACCTCGCGAATCGATGAACGGTTCGCGTCCACCCAAACTGAGATGCGCGCGTGGACCTGCTCCAGCGACTCCAGCACCAGTTCACCCGGCCCTTCGTGGTCGAAGGTAAACACCGTCGTCCCAAACGGCCGCAGAGCCGGACAAAGCGCCCGCGCCGTCTCCACCGGCAGAAAGAATCGGTCGATCCGGTCGCCCCCCAGTGTCCGCGTCACCGCCCCGTTGGAGGTAATCAGCACCGTCTCCGGCCGCAGCCCCACCGGATTGAGCAATGGCGTCGCGAAGGCCTGGCGTCGCCCCGTGGCGACCACAATCTCAATTCCCGCCGCCTGCGCCTCAGCCAGCGCGCGCCGATTCCTCCGGCTCACCAGCGTCCCCGCGGACGGCAGCAGCGTGCCGTCGATATCCACAACGATCATCTTCACCGGAGGAGCCATCAGTCTCTCAGTCTATGGGAACCCGGCCAGCATCACGTCAGCCGCGCCGTTCGCGAAAGAACCCGCGCAGCAACTCGCCGCATTCCTCGGCCAGCACTCCAGCCGTCACCGTCATCTTGTGATTCAGCCTGGGGTGGTTCAGCACCTCCAGCACCGATCCCGCCGCGCCCGCCTTGGGATCAGCCGCGCCATACACCAGCCTCCCCAGCCGCGCGTGGATCATCGCCCCCGCGCACATGGCGCAAGGCTCCAGAGTGACGTACAACTCGCAGTCAAGCAGCCGATAATTCCCCAACGCCGCAGCTGCTGCCCGCAGCACCACCATCTCCGCATGAGCCGTCGGATCGCAGTCGCGCAGCACGCGATTCTGCCCACGAGCGACAATCGCGCCGTCCCGGACCACGACGGCCCCAATCGGGACCTCGCCCGCAGCAGCAGCCGCGCGCGCCTCGTCCAGCGCCGCATGCATCAGGATTTCGTCTTTTTCCGCCATGGCCAACTTGCTGAACGCCTCGGCTACGGATTCATCTGCCGCGGGCCGTCGACCCATTTCCGGAAGATCCCGATAATCTGCTCCAGCCGCCGCGGATCGCCCGCGCCCTCAAAGCGCTCGCCGGAAATCGTGCAGTCGATCCATTCCTCGCCGCTGGTGTCGAGGCTCAGCCGGTTGGGCTCGGAATTCTGCGCCGTTGTGCCTTCCAGACTGATCGTCAACCGCCAGCCCCGGCGGCGCAGGCTCTCCAGCCGGATCCCCTGGTTGTGTTCCCAGGCGCCGTCGCACTGGCGTTGGTACCAGTCTTCGAGCCATTCCAGATTGTCTGGCATCAAAGCCCCACAGCAGATCGAGGTTCCTGTTGCGTCATGCAGTGCAGAGCACCCAGGCCCCAAATTAAATCCCCGCAGTAAATCCCCACCACTTCGCGAGACGGAAACACTTCCGCGAGAATGTTGAGCGCCTTGCGATCGGCGGAGTGATTCAAGGTTGGCACGAGCACCAGACCGTTGGCAATGTAAAAGTTCGCATAGCTCGCCGGAAGCCGCTGCCCGTCAAACACCACCGGTTCGGGCATGGGTAACGTAACAATCTCAAACGGCTCGCCTTTCAGATTCCGCGCCGTCTTCAGGCGATCCAGATTCTCCTCCAGCGGCAGGTGATTTTCATCGTCGCGATTCGGCTCGACCACCGTCAGAATCGTGTTCGGCCCCACGAAGCGAGTGATGTCGTCGACATGTCCGTGCGTGTCGTCTCCCGCAATCCCGCGATTCATCCACAACACCTGGTCGATGCCCAGATAGTCGTGGAGCACCTTCTCCAGTTGTTCGCGGCTCACACCAGGATTCCGCTGCTGCACCTCGCTCAGCAGGCACTCCTCCGTCGTAATCAGCGTGCCCGCGCCGTTCACGTCAATCGACCCGCCCTCCAGCACTACGCGATGCGGACCGTTCGCCGTTTCAAGAGTCGGCGTCCACTCGGGTAATCCCATCAATTCCGCGACTTGCTCCGGGATTTTGTCGTCATGATGCCAGTTGGAATACTTCGCCCACGCGTTGAATTTCCAATTCGTAACAGCAACAGTGCTTTTTTCTGAATCGCGCTGGTTCCGCGTCACGAATATCGGCCCGGAATCCCGCGTCCACACTCGATCCGTCGGCCACAGGTGAAAATGCACCCGCCCCAGGTTCGCCCCGCTGCGTTTCAGAATCCCGCGCGCCCGTTTTTCCGCGGCCGCATCGTTCACCAGGATGTGCACGTCTTCCACCCGCGTCAGATGCCGCACGATCTCGGCATAAACCCACGGAATCGGCTGAAATTTACCCGGCCAGTCTTCAGGATTGTGCGGCCACGCCAGCCACGTCGCCGCGTGCGGCTCCCACTCCGCCGGCATCCGGTAGCCCAGTTCCCGCGGCGTCTTCCCTGTCACTGCGGCGTCACCGCTCATTCGCCGTCGTCCAGAAAACGGCTCACCATGCCGCCGTAAGCGTCGATTCTCCGGTCGCGCAGAAACGGCCAATTGCGCCGCGTGTCTTCGAGCTTCGCCAAATCGATTTCCCCAATCAGAATCTCTTCTTTGTCATGCGCGGCCTTCGCAATCACGCGCCCAAACGGATCCGCCAAAAACGAGCCACCCCAAAACTCCAACCCTGGCCCATCCACGCGATCGCCGCGCACATCGCCATGCTCCATGCCGACCCGGTTCACCGCCGCCACGTACACGCCGTTCGCAATCGCGTGCGAGCGCTGGATGGTCTGCCACGCATCATATTGCGCCTCGCCAAACTCTTCCTTCTCGTGCGGATGCCACCCAATCGCCGTCGGATAAAACAGCACATTCGCGCCCTTCAGTGCCGTCAGCCGCGCGCCCTCTGGATACCACTGGTCCCAGCACACCAGCGTCCCAATCTTCCCCGCCGACGTATCGAAGGCGCGAAAACCCAGATCTCCCGGCGTGAAATAAAACTTCTCATAGTAGAGCGGGTCATCGGGAATATGCATTTTCCGGTAAAGCCCGGCAATCGCTCCGTCGCGTTCCAGAATCGCCGCCGTGTTGTGATAAATCCCCGCCGTCCGGCGTTCGAACAGTGAAGCGACGACGACAACGTCTTCCTCGCGTGCGACCGCGCTCAGCCGCTCGGTGCTCGGCCCCGGAATCGTCTCCGCCAAATCGAACAGCTTAATGTCCTCGCGCTGGCAAAAATACTGCGCGCGAAATAATTCCGGCAGGCACACCACGTCCGCGCCCGCCCGCGCGGCATCACGCACGCGCTCCGCCGCCTTCTCCAGATTCGCCTCGGGATCCGGCCCGCAGCTCATCTGCACCAGCCCCACGCGTGTGATTTTTTCTGCCATTGTTCCGATTCTAAATGTCCTTTGTAAATTCGGTGCGAAACGGTCCGCTCAGAAGGCCAGAGTCCGAAAAAGCCCGCGCTTTCCGTATCGCAGCAGATCCTTATCCTGCGTGCAGAGCGTGAGGTTCTCCACTCGCGCGGTTGCCGCAATCAGTCGGTCCGCCGGATCGCCGTGAAATCCTTCCGGCAGCGACGACGTCTCCGCTGCAATGCGCGGACTGATCGCAATCAGCCCGATGTTGGCCTCCGACAAAGCTCGCTCCAGCCAGTCATGCAGTGCGAAGGGCAGCACCACACGATTTCTGCGCGCCATATTCGCGATCTCGAGCAGTGAGATGGCAGCCACAAACAGTTGCCCCGCCCCCTCAAACTTTTCGAGCGCGGTTCTCACGGGAACGGGAAGCCGCTCATCGCCGGTCGCCAGCCACAGCCAGGTGTGCGTATCCAGCAGGATACCTGCATCGCGGTTCATTGCTCGCTGTCCCACATCTCCGGATCGGGAGAGACGACGTCGCCCACGATCTTCATCGAGCCCTTCATGTAACCGAAGAGAGGAACTGGTCGCTTTTCATCCGCGGGAACGATCTTTACTAGCGGCTTGCCGCGCTTTGAGACAATGACCGGCTTGCGGCTCTTGCGCACGTCATCCATCACTTTCAGACAGGTAGCCTTGAATTCGGTGGCGGAAAGCTCGGTAGGTTTGGAAGCCATAGTGGTCATCTCCAAATGACCATTTTACATCCAAACGCAGAAAAGCGGCGCCAGCCACAGCTGGCACCGCCTAGTTTGCTTCGCGTCCTACTCGAAAATCAGAATCGCCGCCGCAATCGTCGTCGTCCACAATCCGCGCTTGTCGCCAATCGCCGACTGCGTCACGTTCGCCGTGCGCACAATCTTGTTCGAGATGCGGTAGATTTCCTTCTTCTCGTCCCAGCTCTTGTCCGGATCGAAGTCCACATCGAGCGTAGTCGCCAGCATTTCCGCCGCCAGCTCTTCCGCATATTCCCCCGCCTGATCCTCGGTCTCGCCGAAGCTGTGGTGCTCGCTCAGGTATCCGTACGTGTTGCGGTCGCTGGGAATCGCCACACCGATGCTGGATGCCACCAGCCGATGGGGTTCCCGCGTTGAATTCTCCGCGACAACGGCGAAAACCACTTCACCGGGGCTCAGGTATTTAAGTCCATCCTTGCGGCCAATCAGTTTGGCTTGCGGCGGAAAGATGGACGAGACGCGCACCAGATTCTGCGCGGCAATGCCGGCATCCCGCAGCGCCAGCTCAAATGAGGTCAGCCGTTCCTTGTGTCTCCCCGCGCCCTTCGTGAAAAACAAGCGCCTCGGGACCATGCTTTTTCCCAATTCTCAACTCCTTCAATGGGGTGTGTTCGTGGTTCGCAAATTGCCCGGCCAACCGATTCAGGACGGAAAGGAAGCGCGCCCGGAATTGCGCCTAAAAAAGCGTCCCGTTGAAAAGTATCACAACCGGAACACGCTTGCGGCTTCGGATTGATGAATTTGCGCCGTCTTTCATCATACGGCACCTCGGCTTCGTCCGCCGCCGTTCTCTGCCTCGCGTTTGAGAAAGGGCTGTTTCGCAATTTCCAGGAATTCCTGGGCCGCCCGCGAGAGCTGCCGGTCTTTCCGAAACACCAGCGCCAGGTCGCGCGCCAGCCGCACTCCCTCAATCGCCAGCAGATGCAGCGCGCCGGCCCGCGCCTCCTCCTCAACGTTCGTTCGCGGCAGAAATCCCAGCCCCAGACCCGCGGTAATGTACCGCTTCAGCATCTCGCTCGATTCCACTTCCATCGCCACGCGCGGCGACAACTCATTCACCCGGAACAACTCGTCGAGTTGCTCGCGGCGCCGTCCGTGCGTGGGCAGCAGCAGCGGAACCTTGGCCAGTTCCTGCATCCGCACCGTTCCGCGCCCGGCCAGCGGATGCCCCTTCGGCGCCACCAGCGCCAGTTCATCCCGATGGATCGGTTCCACCGTCAGCCGCGGATCCCGCGCCGGCAACGACACCACGCCGAAATCCACTTCGCGATTCACCACGCTGTCCAGCGTCCGTAAACGGTCAGCTCGCTCCACGCTCAGCATCACCCGCGGATACTGCCGCCGAAATTGCGCGAACACCTGCGGCAGCACATACAAATGTGTCGCCTCATTCGCGCTGATAGCCAACTCGCCGCGCGGCGCCCGCTCCTGCTCAGCAATCGCCATCAGGATGTGCTTCTGCCGCTCCACGCAATACTCCGCGAACGGCTCAAACAGCCGTCCCGCCGGAGTGAACGTCACCTTGCCCCCGTCCCGGTCGAAGAGGCGCGCGCCCACTTCCTGCTCCAGCGAGCGAATCTGCGCCGACACCGCGGGCTGCGTGCGCAACAGCTTCTGCGCAGCCTTTGAAAAACTCTTCAGCCGGCTCACTTCCAGAAACGTACGCAGATTCTCAAAGTCCATGGCGGTGTCTCAAAGGATATGCGGCAAGGGCATTCGCCACAAGGCTAATGTCCGCTCACCGGCTCCTCCGTCGCCCGGCTTCGCGGTGGCTTCCGCATAATAAACGGCAGCGGAATCAGGCACGCGATGATGATGCTCATCCCCCAAAATGTGTTTTGATAGCTCAGCATTTGCGCCTGCCGGTTCAGCATCTGCCACGCATTGCCCACCGCGATACGCGACGCGTTGTCCGGGCTCTGTCCCAGCCGGATCAGCGCATTCTTCATCGTGTCGATGTACCCGGAATACTGCACTCCACCCGCCACTGCGTGCGCACCCAGCGTCGAAGTGTGCGTTTGCTGCGTGCGCTCGAGAAAGGTGGTCAGCATTGCCGTCCCCACCGACCCGCCAATGTTGCGGGCAAAGTTGGAGAAGCTGGAAATCTGGTTATTCTTATTCCGCGGAACGCCCACGTAATTGAGCGTGCTGATTGGAATGAAGACAAAAGACAGCCCGATCACCTGGTAGGCCCGCCACTCGGTAATTTGTGCGAAGGACACGCCCAAATCCAGTCGCGTCAGGTTGTACAGCCCCAGCGCTGTGGCGGCATAGCCCATGGCCACCAGCATCCGCGGATCCAGCTTGGCGGAGCTGACAATTTTCCCGGCAATCGGCATGCTCAGCATCAGCACCAGCGCCCCTGGTGACAGCACCATGCCCGCCCGTTCCGCCGTGTACCCCAGCAGCACCTGCAAAAACTGCGGAATCAGTACCGTGGTCCCAAACAGCACCATGCCCAGCACAAATTGCAGAAACACCGCGGTGCCGAAATTGCGGTTCTTCAGCAGCCGAATGTCGACGATCGGATCCTCATGCCTCCATTCCCACCAGACAAAGGTGACCAGCATGGTGGCCGCGATGATCGTGAACGTCAGAATCAGGTTGTCGCCGAACCAGTCCTTTTCCTGGCCCTTGTCCAGGACGAATTCCAGGCACCCAACTCCGATCGAAATCAATCCCAGGCCCATGAAGTCGACGCGCTTCGACGACGCCTTGGCCGAAAAGGTTTCCTTTTTCAGATATGGCGGGTCCTCCACCATCCGCTGCGTCAGGAACAGCGACAACAGGCCGACCGGCAGGTTGATAAAGAAGATCCAGTGCCAGTTGAAGTTATCGGTGATCCATCCGCCCAGCGTAGGTCCCACGGCCGGCGCCACTACCACCGCCATCCCGTAAAGCGCGAATGCCTGACCGCGTTTGCTGACCGGAAACGTGTCGGCCAGAATCGCCTGCTCGCTCGGAGCCAGACCGCCTCCGCCAATCCCCTGAAGCACTCGGAAGAACACCAGCATTGGCAGCGTCGTAGCAAAGCCGCACAGCAGCGAGCACGCCGTAAACAGCATGACGCACGTCATGTAAAACCGCTTGCGGCCCATTCGTTGCATCAGCCAGCCGGAGATGGGCAGAATCACCGCGCTCGACACCAGATAGCTGGTCAGCACCCATGTGGCTTCTTCCTGGCTTGCCCCCAGCGTCCCCGCCATATGCGGCAGAGCGACGTTGGCAATGGAGGTATCCAGCACCTCCATAAACGTCGCCAGGGTCACGGTGAGCGCGACCAGCCAGGGGTTATGGCTCGGCGTCCAGTTCGCCTCGTCGTGATGCAATTCTGCCAAGAAACCTTTCGTGCCGCGCAGCTATCTCTGCCGGCTGTTGAGGACCGGGGCTTCCGCGCGAGTTCTCCGGAAAGGAAACGATGGCGGAGGCGGCCGGGAAGCTGCCAGGAATTTCGGGTCTTGATTGGGACAGTGTTTAGATTAGCAGCCTGGAAAAAAGTTCCAAATTCGAAAAGGCCCGCTGCGTTGCAGCCGGCCTTCACGAAGTTTCAGGGCGTTGCCTACCGCTTCGACGCCGAGCTCTGCTGCTCCATAAACGCCAGCTGGCGTTTGATCAGGTCAGCGCTGGGACCCGACGTGATGTACGTCAGGCTGTTGCGCAGATGCTGGGCGGCGTCAGCATAATCGCCCTTGTCGGCCAGCGCCAGCGCGAGCAATTCTTCGGCATTCGGCACTACGTGTTCCGGATCCATCGCGAGCGCCTTTTGCGCGCTGCTCAGTGCCGCCTCGTTCTTACCGATGTGGTAGTCCGCCTGTGCAGCGTAATACCAAAGTTGGGCCGTTCCCTCCGGGTTGAGCGCCAGAGCCTGATCCGTCCAGGTGCTCGCTTCCTGCCAGTGCCTCTGCCGCACTGCGATGCCCGCCAGCATGACGCACGGAGAAACAAACTTCGGATCGGCCGCCTGCGCTTTTTTGAGCGACGACGCAGCCGTGTTCATATCCGTCCGAATCTGCAAACGCCCCAGCAGGTACCAGGCCTCTGCAAATTGCGGATCGATTGCAACGGCCTGCTCCAGGTCTTTTTGTGCCCCATCCGGGTTCCGGTGCAGCCATTCATCATGCGCCTTTTCGAATGCCTTCATGGCTTCCGGCGACGCCGACTCGCCCGCCGTGCTCATCGCTGTTCCCGGCGCATGCTCGTCCGGGGTCAGCACAATGTTGTCCAGCACCGGCTTGTCGCGCAGATTCTTCTGCGTGATGGTGATCGAGCTGGAGTGGTATCCCGCCAGCGGCGCCTGCAGCGTGCATCCCTCATAGTGCTGGCTCATCTGGATGCTCAGCGCGTCGTCCTGCGTGGTGTACGCCTTCGGCAGATTCACGTGATCAATGGCGTACTTTCCGTCCGCGTCGGTCAGCGTCGTCAAACTCGCTTTGCCGGCGGTGCAGGAAAGCATCACCGTCAGCGGCTCCCAAAGCAGCGGGCTGCCCGCCAGCACCACTTTGCCCTGCAGAATGCCACCGGAAATCACGCTTCCCGGCGCATTCGCCATGTAGCCCCAATATCCCGTGTCCTGAATCGAATCCGGACGTGTTTCGGTCGGGAGGCCCGCTCCAGGCACAGTACCCTGAGCCAAAGCCGTACCGGCAAATATTGTGAGGACAGGAACAAGCAGGAAAGAAAATAGAGCAGATTTCGTTTTCATGATCGGCCCCGCAAACTTCTGAATAACCTGTATTTTACGCCTCGATTCCAGGCTATGCTGAGGGCAATGCGCGCCGCGTTTCTTACTTTAGTGTGGTTGCTGCCCGCACTCGCACAGGGCCAGCCGTCGTCGCCGGATCAGCTTCTGGACCGCGCCATCGCAGAACAGCAAAAAGGGGATATGGAAGCGGCCATCCGCGACTATCGCAGCCTGCTCGCTGCCCGCCCCAACACGCTGGCTGCCCGCGTGAATCTGGGCGCGGCCCTCGCTCACACCGGCCAGGTCGACGCCGCGATTACCGAATACCAGGCCGCGCTTAAATTGGCACCGGATCTCGAGTCAGTCCACCTGGACCTCGGCCTTGCGTATTCCCGCAAAGGCGACCTGGAAGATGCGCGCCCCCAGTTTGACGCCGCACATCGCGCCAATCCCCGCGATCCGCGCATCGCCATCCTGCTGGGCGACGCTGAGGCCCGCACCGACCAAGCCGCCGCCGCCATCGCCATGCTCACGCCGATGGAAACCGCCAACGCCGCCAATTCAGACTTTGAATATGCGCTGGGCGAAGCGCTCATCGCCGGCGGCCATCCTCGCGACGGCGCCGCGCGCATTGAGAAATCGGCGGCCTTGTCTAACAGTGCCGAATCCTGGATGCTCGCCGGTTCTACGCTGCTAACCATGAACGAATTTGCAGCGGCCCGCCGCGATCTCGACCACGCCATGGCTCTCGATCCCACGTTGCCCAGTCTCTGCACCATGGACGGCACCGCGCGCGACAAGGATGGCGACTCCCAAGCCGCCGAGCCTGCCTTCCGCCAGGCGCTTCAGCAGAATCCCAACGACTTTGAAGCCAATCTCTATATGGGCGCGATTCTCTATCAGCAGCGCAAGATGGACGATGCCAAACGCTACCTCGACAAGGCAATCGCGCTCAATCCGCAATCCACCATGGCCCGCTACGAGTCAGCGATGTGGAAGAGCACGTCCGGCCAATACGAAGTCGCAGCCCGGGAGCTCGAAAAGCTGGTTGCCGACGACCCGCAATGGCTGGAACCGCACGTTGAGCTCGCCTCGCTCTACTACAAACTGCACCGGCCCGAAGACGGCAAGCGCGAGCGAGCCATTGTCGACAAGATCACCGCCGCGCAGCAGCAGAACGGCCCAGGCAAATAGGCGGAACGTCGACCGTCAGTGGGCCTGCGGCGGCGCTGGTTCTGTCACTTTGAGAATTTGATCCGCCTTCACATCGGTGAGCTTCTGCACCTGGCCGGAAGGCCAGTAAATCTCGACGGTGTCCGCTTTGGCGTCCGCGCCCAGGCCGAAATGTACCGGGCCGTCGCTCGACGACGCATAGCAAACGCTGGTGGTCATGTGGTTGTACTGCGCGCCAACCGTCGCGCTCACCACCTTGATGCGCGCGCCAATGCCGTCGCGATTGCTCTTCGTCCCGCGCAGCGCAACATCCAGCCAGTGCCCCGTGTGCTCGCTGCGGTTCATCCAAACCTCCGCCGGAGCCGACAGCGCGGTCACCACCACGTCCACACGCCCGTCCCCATCCAGATCGCCCAGCGCACAGCCACGATGCCGTGCCTGCGGCGCTGCGTCGAGGTCAGCCTGCTGGGTCAGCGCCGTCCACTTGCCGCTTGCACCCTGGTTGCGGAACACCGTGCTGTACTGCGCGATCTCCGTCCCCGGCAGCGGCTGCGACGCCACGTGGCCGCGCGTCACAAACAGATCCTTCCATCCGTCATTATCGAAGTCGTACAGAGCCGCGCCGAAGCCCGCCATGCCCATAGACTGGTCGCGCATGCCGCTGGGCGTCGTAATCTCGCGAAAATCACCCTTGCCCGAGTTTTGAAACAGGGGAAATGTCTGTTGATTCAGCGCGACAAAGGCAATATCCGGATACCCATCGTTGTTGAAGTCGCGAAAATCCAGTCCCATTCCCGAGATGAACTGACCGCCCTCCGGCAGCGCCACGCCCGCATCGAACGCGACCTCTTCAAACTTGTTTCCGAGGTTGTGAAACAGGAAATTGTAATCGGCGTCATTCGTGACAAACAGGTCCTGCTTACCGTCGAGATCGTAGTCCGCCATGCCCACGCCCATCCCCTTGCCGATGTGGTCGCGCAACCCCCATTCCTTCGAGACTTCCCGAAACGTCCCATCGCCGTTATTCAGAAACAGCCGGTCCGGCGTTCCTTTGTAGTAGCGCGGATGGCAGTAATCGGCGATCGGGCCGAAATGGCAAAGCGGATCCGGGGAGTACTTCCACTGCATGTAATCCACAATGAACAAATCCAGCAGCCCATCGTTGTTCACATCCACCCACACTGCCGCTTCCGCCCACAACGGCCCGTATTGCGGATCGTTTGAATCCGCCAGTCCCGCCTTCTGCGTCACGTCAGTAAATGTCCCGTTGCAATTGTTGTGATACAGCGTGTTGTGATACACCCCGGCGATGAACATATCCGGACAGCCGTCGTTGTCGTAGTCCCCTATCGCCACGCCGATGTCATAGCCGGTTCCCGCCACGCCCGCCGCATCCGTCACATCAGTGAAGCTTCCATCCCCGTTGTTGCGAAAAAGGCGGTTGCGATATTTGGGATCGTCCTTCTTCAGCGTCGCGATATTCGCGCCATTGGCGAAAAAAATATCGGGCTTGCCGTCACCGTTGTAGTCGAAAATCGCCACGCCGCCCGCCATGCTCTCCGGAGCATTCTTGCCGGGGGTCTCATCGTTCTCCAGAACGAACGGAATCTTTTTCAGCTCGAAGCGGATGGGGCTGGGCGCGCCCGCTGCATGCATCAGGCCAACGGCGGCCGCAGCCAGAATCAGAACCAGCACCGCTGGCCGCAGGAATCGGTACGAGGACATGCTCTTCGAAACTATAGCGTGACCCAGGGCCATTCGCCACACGGATTGAAGGGTCGAGAGCCCAGGTCAGAAGGAAATCCCGGCACTCCTCGCCTCCCTGGCAAAAAAGCAAAGGGGTGGCTCACGCCACCCCTTTGAGTTTGGTACCAACCGCTGACTTTCTCTTAGAAGTAGTACTTCCCGGAGAAGGTCATCAGACGCTGGCCAGTCGTGTGCAACGCCTTGCCAGTGACGGAGGTATCCGTGTTTTGCTGTCCCGGATTCGTGAAGTCCACCTGGATGTCATCGTTGTTGCCATCCAGATCGAACTGCGCGTTCGGGTGGTTGATGAAGTTTTGCCCCTGGACTCTGAGCTCGAACCGCTGGCTTTCCGTTGTCGGGAAGCTTTTGAAGATCGAGATATCGTTGTCCAGGTAACCGGGATACCGCAGATACGGCGTATGCAGCGGACCTTCCACTCCAATGGTGTCCGGAGCCTTGTAGCAGCTCGGATTGAAGTGTTGCCCCGACTTGAGATTAGCAGCCGGGTTGCAGGTCAGCAGCGGCATCAGCAGATTGACCGACGCCGTACCCAGCCATCCGGTCGTCTGCATGGTCGCATCCGGCTGTCCGTTCGGTTCATAGAAGACGACGCAGCCCGTCGGCGTAGTCGCATTGCATGTTCCCCCGTTGCCGTTATAGTTCGCGTTCATCGTTGGCACGTTGGAGTTCATGTTCGCGCCGGCCTGGTATGTGTTCCAGCCCGACAGTTTCCAGTCATTCACAACGCTGCCCAGCAACCGGTTCCCGTGAATCGGACTCGGCAGGTTGTAGATGTACCAGATGTTGAAGATGTGCGTGTGATCGTAGTCCAGCGGTCCGTAGTTGGCATTGAGCGCGAACGGCCAAACCGTTGTCCCGTTGCCCGAACCGTTAGAAGTGTCACCGTCCGAGATACCCATCACTTTGCTGAAGGTATAGTTCGCCTGGAAGTTCAGCTTGGCGCCGTTCTTCCTCCACGAAGCCTGCAGCGAGTTGTACTTTTCGTAGCTCTGATGAGTGAGCAGGTAAACGTTGGAGTAGTTGTGGATTGGACGGAAATCGTTCTCCGTGCAACCTGAGTAAGCTCCAGAGGGATACGAGGGGGCGTTCGCAGAGCAGAGCTTGTTGTTGTTGTACGGATCTGCCTTCCACTCCGCACCCAGCGGCACGTTGCCGAGGTTGTTGATGTTGCCGTTGCCGCCGTTGAATTCCTCGCCCGTCGTATGGTTGCCGACGTACGAGATTTCCACCAGCGATTGCCACTTCGTCGCCTGATCGATGGACACGTTCCAGTCCAGCGTGTTCGGCGTCCGATTATCGCCCAGCAGGTCGGCGCCAACGCTCGGTCCGCACAGCCAGCAGTTTTCCTGCACCCCGGTAGGCGGCGAGCCCGCCGTGGCGGCGTTTGCGTATCCAACAAAGGAATGCGGCGTGGTGAAGTTGATGACGCCCTTCGGACCATCCGCGACGTTGTTGCTTTCGGCCTCGTTGACCGAGTCCTGATAGTGATAGGACCCGAAGCCAGCGCGCATAACGGTTTTGCCGGTGCCGAACAGATCGTAGATCAGTCCGATACGCGGATCCGGATAGAACAGCGAGGATGTGAAGCCGGAGAGCGGAACCTTGCTGTCAACTTTGTTCCAGATGAGGCCGGTATTGGCCGCAGCAGTTTGTGCGT
Organism: Acidobacteriaceae bacterium; assembly: GCA_035482355.1. Classification (GTDB taxonomy): domain Bacteria; phylum Acidobacteriota; class Terriglobia; order Terriglobales; family Acidobacteriaceae; genus Palsa-343. The sequence goes on from DATHQV010000039.1 coordinate 72,844, forward strand.
CGACATAAGAATTCGGCAATCCCGAGCCCGGTCCTGACCAGACCTGCATCCCAGCAGGTTCGCCGTACCACTGACCTTCGTGGTCGAGACGAAGTCCGAGGTTGAGGGTCAACTGTTTGTTGGCCTTCCAGGAATCCTGCGCCCAGACCGACCAGTTGTTAGCCTTCAGGTTGTCCAGCGGAACTGCACTCTGCTGCTCGTAATTGGAGATGTTGCCCAGCAGGAAATCCGAGGTGATGTTGCCCGAGCCGTAAGAGGCCGGCCAACCGATGTTGAACTGCCCCTGATCGCCTGCGCCGTCGTCACTGCCGCCGGACTGGCTGTTGTATGGCTGTGCCCAGTAGGCGCCCGCCTTCGCGGTGTGGGACCCGATGACCTTGCTCACCGTGTCGTAGAACTGCGGTACGCGCGCCAGTTTGCCAAAACCATTGCCGGCAAATCCGCCGTCAAACGGTTCCTGGTCGATGCTGGACAGCGCGCTGCCCCATGCTCCGTTGTTGATGTTCGGCATCTGGGTCGATGTGTGACCGAAAAGCCCCGGAACCGCGCTCATACCCACCAGACTGCGGGTGTTGTTCGCGGTCGTGTTCGGGTTGATGAACCGGGACAGCGTGAACACGGCTTCGTTTGTCGTGGTCGCGTTGAACTGGTGCGTGAAGTTCGCCAGGATGACCCGGGCGTTCACATTAGCCTGTACCGGAGCCGGAAACGGCAGAGTTTGCGGCGGAGCCCACCAGATCGTGATCGGGTGCTGATCCACTTCACTCTGATACGCATACGTTCCGCTCAGCTTCGTGTTGTCGCTGATTGCGTAGTCGAGTTTGCCTGTTGCTTCCCAGCGGTTCTGCGGGATGCTGGGCGAATACGCGTAGTTGGACCATCCATTGTTGGCGTTCGGAGTAATGTTCGGCAGTGGATAGGCCTTCTGCACCAGCGCCGTGATGTTCGGATCGAAGTCAGAGGTTGGAATGTGAACGGTACCGCTCGAATCCGTCATCCAGTTGAGTTCGTTCGGTTGGCCGTTGGAAGCCGGCGTGTAATACGCATAAGCGGTCGTGCCGTTGCCGGCTTCGAGCGCGGAGAACTGGTTGCAACCCGGGGTTGCCGGTGGGGCCACCGTCGGGGAGTTGCCACTGCCGCACAGGAAAGTACCGTCCCGCTGATCCTGCGTCGGTTCGTTGTAGTAATTGACGGACGTGTTGGGGTGCTGAAGCATGTATTCATAGCCGCCCCAGAAGAACAGCTTGTTGTGATTCTTGTTGAAGTTCACCCACGGCAGAACCACGGGGCCGCCAACGTTGCCGCCGAAGTAATAGAAGTACTCGTACGGATACCCGATCGACGCCAAAGCCGTGGCGTTCGCCGCACCCGCTGCCGAAGCGATATCCGAACGATAAGTTTCTTTCGAATACGACTCCCACGAGTTCAACGTTGAGTTGCGGGCATATGTGTAGCCTTCACCGTGAAGGTTCTTGCCACCCGATTTGCTGAATGCTTCGAAGATCACAGGGCCGTACGCATATTCCGCGCCGTAGCTGCCCGTCAGGACCTTAACTTCCTGCACCATGTCTTCGTTGATGTTTGCAATCTGGGTTCCGGCATTGCCCGGATCCACCAGGTTCGCGCCGTCCAGCATATAAGCCATCGATCCGTAAGGCTGCGTGCCGTTCAGCGAATAATCACCCACCGGGCCGCTGTTCGTGCCCGTTACCTGCGGATTGAAGCTGGAACCCTGGCTGCCGCCGTTGGTGAATGCCGCACCCGGCATCATCTTCAGCAATTCGCCAGCGTCACGGCCGCCGAGAGACATATCTTCGATCTGCTCAGCGTTCATTGTCGTGCTGATTTCCGGCGTGTCCATCGGGACTTCCACGTTCTTGTCCGCGACAACTTCCACCGTCGTGCCCTGCGCGCCAGCCTTCAGCGCAATGTTCGGCACTGTCTTCGAGTCGCCCAGGTTCATGGTCACGCCGCTCAGTTGCCACGTCGTGAACCCCTTGGCGGATACCGTAATGCTGTAGGTAGCCGGCGGGACAGCCGTAAATGTGAAATACCCGGAACCGTCGCTGACGGTCTTACGAACGTCGCCGCTGTCCGAGTTTTTGAGAGTGATCGCTGCGCCTGGTACTACCGCGCCGGACGAATCGTAGACTGTTGCGCTCAGTGTTCCGGTGAGCTGCTGCGCATGAGCCGGCGTGGCCGTAAACAGCACCATCACCGCTATCAGCATTCCGGAGAGAATGAGCATTGAGCCAGGCGAGTGTCGACACACCGACGCCAGGCGTCTCATTGAATTCATACCTTTGCCTCCTGTGAAGCGTACATAAGAACGTGCAATTGCTGTTGTTGTTATCAGTTAAGCCAGTATTCCGGCTCCGTTTGTCGGACCCTTTTTCTTTTAACTATGCCTGCATCTTGCTCGCGCAAAACCACCACGACGAACCTGTTGCGGTCCTTTCCGTCGCGATTAAACGCTTTACTTCAATGCTGACGTGACTTTTTACGCTGCTGGTCAAACCATTGTCAACAGAAAAATCGTTTAACCAGCAACCCTTTGAAACCAAACCCCTTGGCGGCTAAGTAACGTTACTCAAAACCCCTCGCCTTCCCCCCGATTTTCCGGCCTGGAAAACCCTCCAGCCCGTCCCTGCATCGCGCTTTCACCCCTCCATCGCCATCGTGCTACCATCACCCAGCAACCCCGCAATGCAAGGTCAACAAATCTCTCCAGGGGGCACACCCGAAGTGTTGGCAGGGCAGCAGCGCAGGCGAGGCTTTCGGCATTCCCTGCTGTTCTCTCTTGTCGCATTGGCCTTCGCCACTGCCCTGCATTCCCAAACCCCGCAACCTTCACCCAACCCCGCTTTCGACCAACTGGTGTCTCAGGCCTCTGCGGCCCGCGCCAACGGCGATCTCGCCCAGGCATCCGCCCTCTACACACAGGCCCTGGCTCTCAATCCATCGTGGCCCGACGGCTGGTGGTACCTCGGACAAATCCACTACGCCGCCAATGAATACCCGCAGGCCGTCGATGCCTTCACCCACTATCTCGATCTCATGCCCAACGCCGCACCCGCTACCGCGCTCCGCGGCCTCTGCGAATTTGAACTGCGAGAGTTCGATCCCTCCCTCCGCGACGTCCAGCGCGCTCTCGCTCTCGGCGCTGCCGACGATTCGCGCAACACCCAGATCCTCCGCTACCACGAAGCCCTCCTGCTCACGCGCCTGAACCGCTTTGAAGAAGCGCTCGCCGCCTATGGGTACTTCGGCAAGCAACATCTCTCCAGCGACGATATATATGTTGCGATCGGTCTCGCTGCGCTCCGCCTTCCCCTCATGCCCGCGGACGCCAACCCAGCCCAGCGCGATTCCGCCTCCCAGGCCGGCAACGCCGCCTTCCTGCTCATGTCGGGAGACATGCAGGGCGCCGCGCAGGCCTTTCAGCAGTTCTTTGCAAGGAATTCCACCGCCGCCAACGTCCATTACACTTACGGATATCTCCTTTACCCCACCGATCAGGACGCCGCCATCGTCGAATTCCAGCGCGAAGCCGCCGTCAACCCCGGCTCCGCCATCGACCACACCATGCTCGCGTGGGCGTTGCTGATGGAGAACCAACCCGCCGAAGCCCTGCCCGAAGCAAAGAAGGCCGCAGCCGCCGCTCCCGCACTGACGTTAGCGCAGCTTTCACTCGGCCGCGCACTGCTCGAGACCGGAGATGCGAAATCCGCAACGCCCATTCTTGAATCCGCACTCGCGCTCGAGCCCGGCAATCTCGAAGTCCACCTCGCGCTCGCCCGCGCCTACTCTGAAATCGGACGCGAAGACGATGCGCGCCGCCAACGCCTCGCCTGTCTGCAATTGACCGAGCAGTCCACCAAACCAGCGCCCGCCATGGGCCAGCAGGAGGAGCCTCCTGCGCGCTAACGCCGTCTCCACCCTGCAACGTTGCGCTATCGTGCTGGGCGCACTCGTTCTGTCCGCGGTCGCTTCCGCACAATTACCCTCCGCCGACGCCACTACCTGCGCCAGTTGCCACCGCAGCCAGGCCACGCAATCCTCAACCCCCATGGCCCATGCCATCGAATTGCCCCCGGCGAACACCGTCCTCGCCGCGCATCCCTCGCTCACGTATCACATGGGCGCATATACCTGGACGGTCGAAACGCACGATGGCGAAAGCACCTACAAAGTCACTGACGGCGTGAACACCATCGCTCAGCCCATTCACTGGGCCTTCGGAGCCGGCGCGCAAACCTGGGTATTCGAACAGAACGGCAAATTCTACGAGAGCATTGTCAGCTTCTATCCCGGCGAAAACGCGCTCGGCATTACCACCGGCGACGAGCGCCTCACGCCGCAGACGCTCGAAGAAGCCATGGGCCGCGAGCTAACCCCCATGGACGTGAAGCTCTGCTTCGGCTGCCACGCCACCGATGCCGTCACCGCTCACCAGCTCACGCTCAATACGCTGCACCCCGGCGTCACCTGCTCGCATTGCCATCAGGGCGCGCTCAATCACGCGGCGGATGCGGTAAGCGGCGACTTCAGTTCGGCGCCGCCCCACCTCAAAGACCTCTCCTCCGAATCCATCTCAAATTTCTGCGGACAATGCCACCGCTCGTGGGAAACCGTGGTCCGCAATGGATGGCGTGGCCTGCCCGGCGTCCGCTTCCAGCCCTATCGCCTTGCCAACAGCCGCTGTTTCAACGGCAACGATCCGCGCATCGCCTGCCTTGCCTGCCACGATCCGCACAAGGACCTCGTCCGCGACGACAGTTTCTACGACAGCAAATGCCTGGCCTGTCACGCGAAAGCCGCCCGCCCCGTAGTCGTTTCGACTGCGAACACCGTCAAAGCAAAATCCTGTCCCGTCTCCACGTCAAAATGCGTCAGTTGCCACATGCCGAAGACCAATCTGCCCGGCGGACATCTGCACTTCACCGATCACCAGATCCGCATTGTGAAGCCTGGCGAGACCTTCCCTGATTAAACGCGGGAAATTTCTTGCCCCTGCTGCTCGCCGTTCGTTATCGTTGTTCAGGAGTTTCCTCACCATCTCTCGCGCAATGTCTGTCTCGCGGAATCTCGTCCCGGCTCTTCGCTGTTGCTCCCTGCGCCGCCTGCGCCTCGCCGTCCAGGCCGGGTTCGCCTGCATTTTCCTCGCGGTTGCCGTGCCCGCTCACGCCGTCTGCGCCGGACCCGCCGCGCTCACCGCAAAAATTAAAGCTCATCCCACCGCCGACGCCTATGCCGAACTCGGAAACTGGTACGGCAGCAAGAATCAGTTTGCCTGCGCCGCCACCGCGTTCAAGTCTGCTGTACGGCTCAATCCCAAATCGCCGGTGCTCAATTACCTTCTCGGCCTCGCGTACTACGAGTCCAAAGACTTCAACGACGCGCTGCCACCGCTACGCCACGCTATCGCCGGCGATCCCACCGTCATCAAGCCGCATCTTCTGCTTGGCTCTGTCTTCACGCAGCTCAACCAGCCGCAGGACGCCGCATCCGAATGGGCCGCCGCCCTCAAAATCGATTCCTCCGACACCATGGCCCTACATGGCCTCAGCCACTCCCTCATCGGCATGGGCGACTACCCCTCCGACATCGGCCTGCTGCACAACGTGAAACTCGATGACGACCTTTCTCTCGATCTTGCCGTCGCCTACAGCAAGACTGGAATGCAGGATGAGGCCGTCAGTACTCTGAAAGCGGCGCTTGCCACGTCCCCCGACTCTGTGCAGCTCTCCAGTGCTCTGGTCACCGTCTACCTCAAAATTGTGCAGACGGACCTCGCCGAACAAATCGCGGAAAAATGCTACAAGGCGCACCCCGACGATCGCAGCGCGCAGGTTTCTTACCTGCGCACGCTTGTGGTCAACGGAGACTGGGCGCCCGCAACCCCCATCGGCAACAAGCTTCTCACCGAGGACCCTCACTCCTTTGACACCCTCTATATGGTGGGCGTCATGGAGCGTCAGGCCGGTGACTTTACCGCCGCGCGCGATCATCTCACCGAAGCCATGGCACTCGATCCCAGCCTCGCCAATCTTCGCTACAACCTCGGCGTCGCCCTCGCCCGCTTGCACGACATCGCCGGCGCCCTGCCCCAGTTGCAGCAGGCCATCGCTCTAGGCGATCACGATCCTGAAGCGCACTTCGAACTGGCCAACGCACTGCGCGCCGCCGGCCAAACCGATGCCGCGAAGCAGGAAATGCTCGCCTATCAGCAAGCCGTCAAAGACAAAGACAATACGAGCCTCGCCGCCGCCAAAGCCGCTGAGGCCGAACTGAATCTCACCAAAGGCGACACCGAAAAAGCCGTCCAGCTCTATCGCGATGCTTTCGCCGCCACTCCGAAAAACGCGCTGCTCGGGTACAAGCTCGCCATGGCCCTCGATAAAGCCAGCAACCAGGAAGACGAGCACGCCGTTCTCGAGCAGGTCATCGCCATCGATCCGCAAATCGCGCTCGCCCAGCATCAGCTCGGCTATCTGGATTCGCGCCGCGGGGACAATACCGCCGCGGAAAAAGATTTTCGTCTCGCCGTCACCGCCGCTCCCGGTTACACCGAAGCATGGATCAGCCTCGCCGCAACGCTCGGCATGGAATCCAAATTCCCCGCCGCGCAACAGGCCGTCGCCAATGCGCTCCTCCTCGATCCAGACAACTCTGAAGCTCGCCAGTTGAGCCACGACCTCACCGTCGCCCAGTCTTCCCCGTCTCAGTCTGCTGCCCCGTCCCAATCAACTCGGCCGCAGCAGCCCCACGACGAATGACGATGCCCGCGCCGCCCTGGACCCGCCGCCGCCTGCTGCGTACGCTGCCCGCAGCCGCCGCTCCTGCCCTGCTCTCACATCCCCTGCGCGCTCTCGCCTCGGCTGCCGCCGCGCCCCCTCCGTTTTCACGATTCACCGACATCGCCAAATCCGCCGGACTCTCCCAGCCCACCATTTACGGCGGCGTCGCCACCTCCACCTACATCCTCGAAGTCACCGGCTGCGGCTGCGCTTTCATTGACTACGACAACGACGGATGGATGGACATTTTTCAACTCACCGGCCGCCGTCTCGACGGCGCCGTCCCCGGCACCAGCAATCGCCTCTACCACAACAATCGTGACGGCACCTTCACCGATGTCACCGAAAAGGCCGGCCTGCTCGCCGAAGCCCAGTGGGCCATGGGCGTCTGCGTCGGTGATTACGACAACGACGGCTTCGACGACCTCTTCGTCACTTACTACGGACAGAACCGGCTCTATCACAACAACGGCAACGGAACCTTCACCGACGTGACGGAAAAGGCCGGCCTGCTGCTGCCAGGCGTCCATTACGGATCCGGATGCACGTTCATCGAGCGCAACCGCAACGGCCTCCTCGACCTCTTCGTCGCGAATTACCTTGAGATGGATCTGGTCCACGGCCCGCGCCCATCCATGGCGATTCCCAACTGCAACTACAACGGCGTCCCCGTCAATTGCGGTCCGCTGGGTCTGCCTGGTGCGCGCCACTACATGTATCGCAACAACGGCGACGGCACCTTCACCGACGTCTCAAAAGAATCCGGCATCCTCAGCCTGCCCACCTCCTTCGGCCTCACCGCCGTCGTGATCGACGCCGACGAAGACGGCTGGCCCGACATCTTTGTCGCCTGCGATTCCACCTTCAGCTATCTGCTCATGAACAACAAAGACGGCAGCTTCCGCGAAGAAGCGCTGTTGCGTGGAGTGGCCGTGAACACCGACGGCCAGCGCATGGCAGGCATGGGCGTCGGCATCGGCGACTACGATCTCGACGGCCATCTCGACATCGTCCGCACCCATTTCTACAATCAGCCCACCGGCCTGTATCACAACGACGGCACCGGCGACTTCGACGACGTCAGCGACAAAACAGGCCTGGGCCTTGAGCACCGCTTCATCGACTGGGGCACCGGCATGGTCGACCTCGACAACGACGGCAATCCCGACATCTTCATCGCCAGCGGCACCGTTTATCCCGAGCTCGATCCACTCTTCCCTACCCGCTTCCCTGCGAAAACACCGCGTCTCATCTTTCGCAATCAGGGCAACGGCACGTTCGTGGAGATGGGCGACGAAGCCGGCTCCGGCGTCACCGACCACCACAATTCCCGAGGCGTGGCCTTCGGCGATTTCGACAACGACGGCGATCTCGACATCTTCATCGTCAATCGCAATGAGCCACCGTCACTGTTACGAAATGACGCGCCCGCCGGCAATCACTGGATCAAAGTTCGCCTCGAAGGCACAAAGAGCAATCGCAGCGCCATTGGCGCGCGCGTCCTCGCCCACTACAGCGGCAAAGTTCAGGCGCAGATGCTCACCAGCCAGTGCAGCTACATCTCCGTCAACGACCCTCGCCTGCACTTCGGCCTCGGCGCCGCTACTTCCGCCGACTTCGAAATCTTCTGGCCCAGCGGCGCCAAAGAAAAATGCCCCGGCCTCGCCGCCGGCCAGCTCTACACCATCCGCGAAGGAACCGGAATCGTCAAAGGCCGCCCCTTCGCAAAGAGTTAGCCGCAACCGATCTTTCATTTCCTATCTTCAGTTGTGCTGCTGACCGGCAACAATGCGAAGGCATGAAGCGCATGGCAAACTGTCTTCGGGAGCCGTCGAGCCAGGCGTCCGCATCATGGTCGCCACGCGCGCCTCCGCCGATGCGCCATTCGGCACGCCGGCGGTTCTCTCATCATTAACTGGATTCATTGATGCGCCGACCATCAGTACAGACGGCAAAGAAATGTACTTCCACAAAAAAGTCGGCAACCGCTACGCAATCTTCCGCGCAAACCGCACCAACTGACAACTGATAACTGATAACTGACAACTTCCTTTACTGCGCCCCGTCCTTAAACACCTCTTCGGCGTAGTAGTTCTCCACCCGCGCCTGGTCGCGCAGCATCTCGAGAAACGCGTTCTTCAGCAACTGCTCGCGGCTGTCGCGCAACTGCTGACGGATCGCCTGTTGCACCCGCGGATCGTTCAGCTCCCGCTGTCCCGCCGCTTCGCGATCGATCAGCTTGTAAATCGCGTAGCCCACCGGCTGCTTCGTGTTGGAGCCGGCATACTGCGGCATAACGTCGGTAATCTGCCCCGGATTCAACTTGGAAATCGCTGCAAATACCTGCGGGTCAGAGTGCAGCTGCGACTCCGTGACAAACCCCATGTCTCCGCCGTTCCCCGACGTGTTGGGCTGCTCAGAAAAATTCATCGCCAGGGTCCCAAAGTCGTCGCCGCTCTCCAGATGGTTATGCAGGCTGTCGATCTTCCGTTTCGCATCCGCGTCGTTCATCGCTTTGCTGTGCTGCAGGTTGCCCACCTGCTGCGGCGGCAACGGCAACGAGGTCACCACAATCTGAGCCAGGTGATACGTCGGCTCCGGCAGATTGAAGTCCACCTTGTGCCCGTTGTAGAAGCTCGTAATGTCCGCGTCCGTAATGTTGATCCGCGACGTAATTTCCTTGTTGAACAGCTTCTCTTCCGTACGGTTGCGCCGGATCTCCCGCTTCAAATCGTCCAGCGTCAGATGCTGCGAATCCAGTCGCTTCTGGAATTCCTCTTTCGTGAATGGCGCCTTCAGCTCATTCAGCCGGTCCGACACTTCCTCGTCGGTCGCCGTCAGGTTCTGCTTCGCCGCGCGCTGCATCAGAATCTCTTCATCGATCAGCTGCCTCAGGATGTTCAGCCGCATCACGTCCGACTGCACCTTGGACGGCGTCTGCTGCGAATCCCCTAAATTATTCTGGTAGATCGTCTCAACTTCGGAACGCACGATCGGCTTGCCGTTCACCGTTGCCATGGTGTTGACGTCATGTGCCCGCTGGCAACCCGTGCATAGCATCAGCGCCATGGCCAGCCCTGTCAGCTTCAAATTGTGGTTGGAAAACCCAGCGCCCCAGGCGCTCTTCTCTGCCCGTCGGAAGGTCAAGAAATTCTTCTCCCTGCTGTCGCGCCGCATGTAGGGGGGACGGCGCTTACTTTCCAGAATAATGTGGTCCCCGGCACCTGCATAGCCTTAATTCTCGCCCCGCTCTAATTCGCGCCAGGTTTGCTCGTGGCCGGCGGCGTCGCCGCTGCGGGCGGTTGTGGCGGCGCAATGCCTTCTGCCTTCAGCGCTCGGTCGATCATTGTCCATAGTTCCGACTCATCCAGCTGCCCTGCCCAGCGCTCGCCGTTCACAAAGAAGGTCGGCGTCGCGTTCACGCCCACTCGGTCGCCCGCCTTCATTTCTGCCATCACCGTGGCCTTATCCTGCTTGGTCAGGCACGCCTGCAGCTTTGTCGCATCCACATGTTCCACGGCGCCCTGCTGCAGCGCCAGCTTGTCCAGGATCACATTCGCTTTGGCCACATCGTTGTCCGGCCCGCTCACATCCTGCCCGTGCGTGTGCAGATAATCCACATAATTCCAGTACGCCGTATCGTTCTCAGACGCCAGACAATTCGCGTCCACCGCCGCGTGCATCGCCCACGGATGAATTTCCAGCAGCGGGTAGTCGATATAGACGAACTTCACCAGCCCTTTGTAACGCTCCATTGCCTCGGGAAAAAACTCCGCGTGCATCCGCGCGCAATAAGGGCACTCCAGATCGTCAAAATTCACGATCGTCACCTTCGCCGCCGTATCCCCGCGCACGGGCCGCCCAGTCGTCGGCAGCGACGACGCCGGATCCGGGCCGATATCCCACTTCGACAGCCGCGCCAGGGTGCTGCCGTCCTTCGACAGCAGAAACTCTACCGTCTGCGTCCGCCCCGCCTCGCCAGGCAGCGAAAACGTAACCGGGAGCGTGTCAAATCCCGCCATGTCGCTCTTCTGCCGCGCCCCGATGCTCACCTCGTACTGCGGGGGAACGCTCAGCTCCGAGCGGATCATCACTTCAATCTTGCGGTTCAGATTCGCGCCCTGCGCCGGCGATAGTTCCGTCGCTCTCGCCGCCAGAGAGGGCGTGGAAGGTTGCTGTGCCACGCATCCGGCTGCCGTCATGAGCGCGCAGCCAAAAAAAAGTACCCGATTCAACAAGAAATCCCGCCTTTTCGGCCCAAAAGCCGTCGTCTACCCGTTCTTTTCCTATTATCGCAGCTTGCCCAGGCGGCCAGTGCGTTTCAGAACAAACTAATGCGGTGTGTCAGGTCGCCCACATTCGAGAATCCCGCCAGATTAATGCTCCAGAAATACTCTGTATCGTCGCGAATCGACCCCAGCGAAAACCGCCGGTACTGGAAATCGATCCCGCAGCAATTCCAGTTGTATTGCGCCTGCGCCGACCCATACTGCAGTTGCTCGTGCACCAGATCGTAAGCGGCGCTCACCCCCTCACTCAATCCCAGCTTGCTCGCTGCCCCGTGCACCGCCAGCAGGTGTATCTGGTTAAACGGATTCCGCGCATCCGGCGATGGCAGTGTCACCGGCCGCGCCGTTGTCAGCGGAGTGTAGCCCAGCGGCACATTCACATACGAATCGCCGAACTGGAACCGGTACATCCCGCTTTGATAGCCCGCAAAAACGTTGCTCGACGTGATCTTCCCTTCCTTCAAGTCGTAATCCAAATCCCATTCCAGATCCGTGGCCGTGGTCGTCTGCATCCGCAGCCGCGAAATCACCGGAGAATTGTGCCTGGGTTGGGTCAGAAAATCCACGCCCGTAAAGTCCAGCGTCGTGTCCAGCGGATTCGGCGTGCCCCGCGTCAGCGCATGATCGAAGGAAGGCTCAAAGAAATATTTCTGCGCCACCCGCCACGTGATCCAGTCCCGCGTCCCGCCTCCGCACTCCGCCTGCGCAGCCGCCTGCGCTACTGCCGCTCCCGTCGCTTCCCCGGATCCGTTCGCCATGTTACCGGAGTTCTGCGCCCACCCCGAAACCGCCAGCGGATTGCTACCCGGAGCGCCAGCGTCCTTCTGCGCATCCGCGCCGGCCGATTCCGCTCCGTTTCCCGGCGTCTCATTCTCCTTACACGGATGCGACCGCGCATTCCGCAGAAACAGCCGCTGCGTCAACCCGTATTCCACTTCATTCGTGTTGCTGGCCACGTCCACATCGTCAAAGCGTAGAATGTCGCGGAAATTATTGATGCCGGTCACGTATCGGTACTGCACGTCCGGCTCAATCGTATGCCGCACATCCGCCTTCAGAAAATGCTGGAGCCACGGCGACGAGAAATCGCGCTCCAGCGCCGGAGGCCGGAAATCGAATCCCATTTCCACATCGGTGCGCGCCAGCCCTTCCTTGTGGACAATCGGTATCTGCTCCAGACCCGCATCCGCCTGCGACTTCCCGTACCACGTCTCGCGAACCGCCGCCTGCGGCCGAAACGTCCATCCGTCAAAATGCAGCGGCACAGAAATCCGCGGATAAAAATCCACGCGCGGCACCGACGCTGTCGTCCGGAAACTCGGAAAGTCGTACCGCGAAAGCGCCGCCGCCGATCCACTGAATCCCCACATCAGCGGTGTCTGCCCATCGACTCCGCCCAGCCGTCGATCCGCCGCGTCCACATCGATCTCTGGCAGGTGCAGGATCCGCACTTCATCGCCTGGAATGCTGGCGCTCTGAAAGTTTTGATATCGGTTCAGCCGCAGCCCCACCCACCTGTCGCGATCTTCATGCGTCACAAAGGCCTGCGACTTCACCTCGGAATCGATCGCGATTGCGTAAACCTCTTCAAAGGTCAGCCGATACACATACGAGCTCAGATATTCTGCATCGATCACCCCGGTCGTCTTCGGCCCGAACATGTAGCGTCCGTCCGCGATCAGATCGACGCCGCCCTGGTTCAGCTTCGTCCCGTCCGACTCCTGCACTCCGCGGTCCAGCAAACTGTGAAAACGCACGTTCGCGAAATTCTCGCCCAGCCCCCGATACCGGAACATGCCGTTTGGCGCCCATCCGCGCTTCGACCAGTATTGCGACGCCATCGTAAGATCGGCGCTCCGCCCCAGCGTCTGGTAATACCCCTCGCCGAGCACGAACCCCTTCGTCGAGTTGTTGCCGAAATACGGCAGCAGAATTCCAGAATTCCTCTGGTCCGCCACCGGATGCGTCACATACGGCAGGTAAAACAGCGGCATTTTGAATGCCTCAAAGAAACCGTTGCTGGTCTTCGCTACCCCGTTGTTCAGCTCGATCTTCTCTGAAAGAATCCGCCAGTCCGGTTTCGGCAGCATGCACGACGTCATCGTGCCGTGAATCACCCGGTAATGCCCTTTGCCCAGCTGCACTACCTCGCGCCCGGTCACCGCAAACGGGTTCGGCGCTTCAAAAATCATCCGCGTGTGCGGCTTGGGCGCCGCCCCGATCGTTCCCACCACGTCGAAGAAGTTCCCCGTGTCTTCCTCCACATTGATGTTTCCGTGCGTGGCAATAAAATGCTCATCGTCGGGGCCCCCGTCGATCATCAGGTGCCCTTTCGCCACAATCTCGCTCGAATTGTCGTCGTACGTCGCGTGGTCCGCATGCACGATGTAGTTGCGGTAATAAATCACCACATCGCCGTCCAGCGTATACAGGTTGCTCTTTTCAAGGCTGGCCCGCGTCTGTGTCCGCGCCACCAGCTTCACCGGTACGCCCGTCGCCGGCTGCGTCACCACATGCGCTTCCGGCAGCACATTCTGCTGGCCCGGATCGTCAGGCAGTTCGTCGGGCAGTCCGTCAGCTGGATGAGGAGTCAAGTCCGGGTCAGGCAGCCCACCCAGCCCCACTGCAGCTCGCGCCGCCCGTGGTTGCCCTGGGGGGGGAAGCTGTGTGGTTACGGTCTGCGACCCAAGCCGCGGATGACACAGCAGGACCAGCGTGATACACCAAAGCAAGCGGGTTCTCATTGCGCGCGGCATCTCCAGCATAGCAAAGCGGCATGCTGATATTCCCCCTCGCCAGTCCCCCGCCGCTCTGGCCTCACATCTCGCTCGTCCCCCTCGCACACATCGTGGTCGAGGCGGTCCCGCGTGCTTCTTGCTCATCCCCATCGGAGCCCCGATCGTGAGCGGAAGACGCAGACCGTAGCCGGACTGGCCCTTGCGATTCTCTGCAGCCTTCTTTCATCATTCCGGGTTCGCTTCATGGAGTCGTTTCACAAACTGAGACGCGATTCCGCCGGCTTAGTTTCGCCGTGCGAAATCCGCCCGAAGAGGATGATGTTTTGAGCGCTTCGCTGTCCAATCTGCCCCCCGCCGCCTCACCCGCACCGGATCATGCCGCGGTGTGGAAAGAAGAGGTCAGCGCCCGCGTCCGCGCCCATCGCAGCGGCCGCCCCCGCGTTCCTGAAAATCAACCCGCGCTCCCCGGCTTGGAATCCACGGCTCCCTCATCGGTGGCCGCACGTGTCGCCGAACGCTACTCCCGCGTTCCCAGCTGGCGCGACGCCATGGCCGCCGAAGCCGCATCCCAGGCCGCCGCCGCTGCAGCAGCCCTCAACGCAGCCCCAAACGCAGCCAGGCCCGCCGCAAAGCCTCAGCCGGCTCCATCGGCCGAACCCGTCGCAGCCGCGACCGCACAGCCGGCCGCAACGCTGTTCGCCGAGCCAGAATCCGTCGGCTCCGCGCCGGCTCCGGCGCCGCGCCGCGCAAGAACCGCAGCAACGCCAAAGACCGCGAAGACTGAACCCGCTCCATTTCAGCCTGACCTCATCCGCTACTCGGTCAGCACTGACTCGCTGCCCGCTCCCCGTTCTGCCCCCGCGCAGGCCCGCGCCCAGGTCTTTGCTCACGCCACAACGCCGTATGCCTCTCAGGCGGTCCTCGACCCGCTCGCAGACGCCATCGTCGAGCCCACCCGCCTGCTGCCCGCCCGTGTCATCGAGTTTCCCCGCGAGCTGATCGCCCCGCGTAAGGCCCGCCCCCGCTTCGCTGAAGGTCCTTTGCTCGACGAAGCCCCCGCCATCAGCGAGGCGCCTGTCTCGTCAACCACGCAGACTGTCATCACCCGCACGGCATGGCCCACCACGCCGCCCAACGCCGCCTCCCTGCATATCTTCGAGGCCGAACCGGATATTGACGCGCAGCGCGCCAGTCCGTCCGGCACGCAACCGCAATCCGTGCCAGAATGGCACTCAATCCACCTGGATAGCGAGGAGCCCATGCGCGAGCCGCAAGTAGCCGCCAGGCCGTCCCTCCTCGGTGACACGCATCTGCCTGTCGCCCCCATCGAAGACCGCCTCATGTCCGGCGTCGTCGACATCGCGCTCACCCTCGCCGCCTTCCTTGTCTTCGTTCTGGTCTTTGCCGCCTGCACCACCCATCCGCCCACAGGACGCACCGCGCTCATCGGCGCAGCCGTCGCCCTGTTCGCCATGTGGGTGCTCTACCAGCTCCTGTTTTTCTCCCTCTCGGCATCCACGCCCGGCATGCGCTACGCCAAAATCGCCCTCTGCACCTTCGACGACGAGAACCCTACCCGCAAAGCCATGCGCGTACGCATCGCTGCTCTCCTGCTCTCCGCTATGCCATTAGGACTGGGCTTCCTCTGGGCTATCTTCGACGAAGACTACTTAGGCTGGCACGACCGCATCACGGGAACCTATCAGCGCAGCTATCGCGAGCTGTAGTTACCGATGTGATAACGTAGTCCTCGCTCGTATTTCGCGGGTTAGGAAACCACCATGGCGGCGACGTCTTTCGATTCTGGTCCCTTCCACGGCAGCAACGAGGGCTATGCCAAGCTCTATTTGGTCCTCTCCCTGGCTGAGGCCTTCGGTCTCCTTGTCTTTCCCTGGGTCGTCTCAGTGCTCAAGCGCGCGCACCACCCCGGTGTGTCGTTCGCCCATCTGCTTCCCGTTTCGCCGCTCATGCTCGTCTTGCTCGACGTCCTTGGACTGACCCTGGTCCTCGCCTTCGTGTCGATAAATCGGCGTCTCAGTGCCAGGATTGCCGAAGGCGGCCCCGAAGCCAAATTCCTCGACCAAATTCGCGTCGGCGTGATGGCCCTCACCCAAAGCGCGATCATTCTGGTCATCTTGACCGCAATGAACATCCGCCGATAGCAGGCGCACCCGCTGACTCCTGATTACTGACTCCTGAACGCTGTCTACTGCTCCGGCTTCTCCCTCACCGTCCGGTAGTCAAAATCCCACTTCTGTTCCCTCTGGCCGCTTTCAAACCGGTCATTCCACTGCAGCCAGTACGCATCGGCCGCGGCGCCCTCCGGATAATGCTCCGCCTCCGGATACGGATACCGGCTCATCGTCTGGAACGGCATCGGCCCCACCGTAAACGGCGATGCCTCCCAGTAATCCATGTCCTTCACAAAACCGTTCGCATAAAAGAAGTAGTCGCGCGTCCATCCCTTCGGCAACGCCGGAAGCGCCCCCGCGCTGAACTCCGCATCAATCTCCTCGCCCGTCCCGAAGATTACGTACCGGTTATCCACGCGCTGCAGCAGCGGCGTCACATCTCCATAACGCGTATACAAACCGCGCGCCCACAAAAACGGCCCCGTCGCCGAAATCTTGCTATAGTCGTACGTCAATTCCCCCGGCGTCTTCCCCTCAATCTGCTGCGGATACCCGCGAAACGCCAGATGAGCCGTCTGGAGGGGCACCTCCGTCTGCCGAACGTTGGCCAGCATGTCCGGCCCGTTGTCCACCCGCGCCTGATCCCAATA
>DATHQV010000040.1:0-3650 GCA_035482355.1 Acidobacteriaceae bacterium
GACAAGTCCACCACGGTGTCCTGCGCTTCCCGCGCCGAGTTCCTGAAGGTAATGGCCACATCCGCGCCTGCGCGCGCCAGCGCCAGCGCCGACGCACGTCCCAACCGCCGCGCCGCACCAGTGATCAGCGCAGTCTTCCCATGAAGAGGTTTTAACGCAAGGTCCTTCTTATCGCTCGCCATGCAGGGATTCTACCCCCTCCGCTTTGCCGCTGGAAAACAGTGCGTTCTCCGCGCTAGAATCCAGCATGCCTGATTCCCGCAGCGTCGTGGTCTATTCCCGCAAGGGATGCCATCTGTGTGAAGTCGTGAAAGAGAGCCTGTCGAAGCTCTCCCGCCGTGGCGGCTTCACCTGGCAAGACATCGACGTCGACTCCGACTCCGATCTCCGCCGCCAGTACAACGACGAAGTCCCCGTCGTCTTCATCGATGGCCGCAAAGCCTTCAAGTACCACATGGATGAACAGGAGTTTCTGCGCAAGCTGGCCAGCTAGGCCGGTTTTCGCGGCCGTGCGCATCGTTCCGGTGCAATCTCCAGTACAATCTCCCCCGGCATGTCTCCTGCGATATTGCGCACCCAACTCTACGCGGATCCCCACAACCTGTTCATGCACGAAATCGTACTCGACTCCTGCCGCCGTCACGCGTCGAAGACCGCGCTGGTAGACGCCTCCAGCGGTCGCCGCCTCACCTACGCCGAATACGGAGACACCGTCGAATCCCTCGCCCGCGGCCTGATCGCCACCGGCCTCAAGCCCGGCGAAGTCGCCGCCATCTTCCTCGCCAACTCCTGGGAATTCTGCACCGCGTTCCACGCTATCCAGCTCGCCGGCGCTATTCCCACTCTCCTCAACCCAACTTTCCGCGAACGCGAGGTCCGCTATCAACTCGAAAACTCCGGCGCCGTCCTCCTCATCACCGACGCCGCGAACATCGACGGCATTTCCCTCGGGGGATTGCCCAACCTCCGCCGCGTCTACTCGACGCGCCAGCCCGCCCCCGGAACCGAGCCCTTCGCCAATCTGCTCAGCCCAGTCACGGCTGTATATCCCCGGCCCGAGCAATCTCCCGAGCAAGCTCTTGGTGCGCTTCCCTACTCCAGCGGCACCACCGGACTGCCCAAGGGAGTCATGCTGTCGCACTACAATCTCGTCGCCAACGCTTATCAGTTTCTCGGCCCGCGTGCCACCCCGCTCAGCTCGGCCGACACCATCCTCTGCTGCCTCCCGCTCTATCACATCTACGGCCTGAATGTAGTTCTGAATCCTTCGCTGATTCTCGGCGCAAGGCTCGTCCTCGTCCCTCGCTTCAACGCGGAAACTTTCACCCAGCTCCTGGTCAACGAGTCGGTCACCATGATGCCTCTGGTCCCGCCCGCCATGAACGCCCTCTGCCTCGCGGCCGAGGCCAACCAGTTCCCTCGCGACCACAAAGTCCGCTGGATCAAATCCGGAGCCGCACCGCTCGCCCCCGATCTCGCCCGCCGTTTCACCCAGCTCACCAACATTCTCGTATGTCAGGGATACGGCATGACCGAGGCTTCGCCCGCCACTCACGTCGGCTTTCTCGAACCCGAACTCTACCGCCCCGACTCCATCGGCCATCCCCTGGCCGACACCGACTGCCGCGTCCTCTCGCAGCTGGATATGGATATCGACCCCGCCGACACTCCAGAAGATATGACGGAAGCCCCGCCAGACCAGCCCGGCGAGCTGGTCATGCGCGGTCCGCAATTCATGCTTGGATATTGGAAGGAACCGCAGGCCACCGCCGCAGTCCTGCGCGATGGCTGGTTCTGGTCAGGAGATATCGTCACGCGCGATCGCGAAGGTTTCTACCGCGTCGTCGACCGCCGCAAGGAAATGATCAAGTACAACGGCTTCGCCGTAGCTCCCGCCGAGGTTGAAGCCGTGCTGCTCGAACATCCCGCGGTAAAAGATTGCGGCGTAGTCGGCCGCCGCGACCCCGCCGCCGGAGAAATTCCCGTAGCCTTCATCGCCCTGCGCGACGGCTTCGTCACCAGCCCCAAACTCGGCGAAGAACTCTGCAGCTTCGTAGCCGACCGCCTAACCCACTACAAGCAACCCCGCGAAGTCCACTTCGTCGACGCCGTCCCCAAAACCGCCTCCGGAAAAATCCTCCGCCGCGAACTAAGAAAATCCATCAGCTGACGATCGCGAGGAAACGACGAATCGGGTGCCCCATTCTAACGTCGCGCCCTTTGCGACGTTAGAGTGGGGATTTCAAACTCTGGCATTCCAACTCGTGCCGCGAACTCACTGTTTCTGCTCCGAAGCCGGCAACTTCCGCGCCCCCAGAAACTTCCAAATAGTCTCATCCGCATTCAAGTCCTGGCTAGTCTTCCCAATCGCATTCTCCGCCTCATATTGCTCCCCGCCCGGCCAGGTATTCCCCGCACCCTTCACGCTGTACAGCACAACCTGCGCCCCCTGTTGGCACCCATCGTAAGTATCGACTCGAGTCTCCATCCCGCCCTTCCCGCTCGCCGGCAACTTACTCTTCTCCGGCTTCTCCCCACACCGATCAATCTTCGCCCATGCCTTCGCGCTGTCTTCCACCGAAACCGTAGCCACGCTCAGGTTTTTCTCAGTCCCCCCACCGTAAGGAACCACCGGATCCGAAGTCCCGTCAATCATCACCAGCGGCACTGGGCGGGATGGCACACAAATCATCGTCTTCGGCATAGCCGCGCCCACAGCCGCCACAGCCGCGAGGCGGTCGCCAATGGCGCAGCCCAGGCGCAGCGTCATGAAACCGCCTTCCGACAACCCCGCCGCATAAATCCGCGAAGTATCCACCGAAAACTTGGTCCCCAGCTGATCGAGCATCTGATTGAAGAAAGCAACATCATCGGCAGCCGGCTCCCGCCGATCCTCCGGCTGCTGGCTCTGGGGCTGCTGCTGTCCCCCGCCTCGCGGATATCCTCCCCCTCCACCACCGCCTGGGTAGCCGCCCCCACCACCGCCCGGATAACCGCCCCCGCCGTGGTGGTGTCCTCCGCCCGGCCCCATGGTCGAAGGCCGCTTCTCCTGCGGCCGAACCCCCACATTCCACCGCCCATGCAAGGCGATGGGATAAACCGCAATCACGCCTTCCTTGTCGGCCAGCGCATCGAAGCCCGTCAACCGCTCCATATCCTCCGCGTCCTGATTCATGCCATGCAGCAGCATCACCACCGGATAGTGCTGTTTCGCGTCGTAGCCTTTCGGCAGCCGGACCATGAAGGTCCGGTCCACGTCGTCCACCGTGACCTTTTCCTTCGTTTCCTGCGCCCAGAGCGCCTGGGCAGCCACCACCGCAGCCACGCAGACCACCACCACCGCCCGCCTCTGACACCAGCTTCTCAATTTCATTTTTTCTCCACGAGGACGACCCGGCACTACCCCCAAGTAGCTACTCCTTCGTTTGGAAGCATCTGCGCCGCCGGAAGTTGGCCCGCCAAGCGGAACTTTCCGGCCACAGCGTCCGTACCCATTATCGTAAGCGATTTAAGTAACGGCGCACACCCAGCGCAACCAGGAAGGAGAACCATCATGGACGGACTCACCGGTCTCGCGGCAGTCGTCATGATTTTCGGAATGCCCACGGCCGTACTAGGAATGTACACGTTCTGCCGCGTTCGCAAACTTC
>DATHQV010000041.1:0-39461 GCA_035482355.1 Acidobacteriaceae bacterium
TTCGCCGGATTACTTTGCAGTGCTGGGTATTCCGGCCGAACGCGGACGCGTGCTGAGCGCACAACTGGAGAAGCCGGGCGATGTGCCGGTGGTGGTAGTGAGCGACCGCTTCTGGCGGAGCCGGCTGGATGCCGATCCCGATGTAATTGGGCATACGATTCGCATCAACGGGCAGAACGCGACGATTGTGGGCATCACGCCGCGGAAATTCGATGGCGCGCTTTCGCCGACTCCGGTGGAAATGTTTGTGCCGACAACGGCGCCGGCGGCGCTGGCGCCCGAGCTGGGCGACAACGTGCTGCGCGATCGCAACGCGAAGGACTTTCAGGCGCTGATGTACCTTGCGCCGGGCGTGAGCATTGATGAGGCTGAGGCCGCGCTGGATGGAATTACGCGGCGGATGGAAAAGGAAGATGGGTTGGCGCTGCAGCAGGCCGATACGTCGAAGCGCGTTGTGTTGTTCGCCGCGGGGACGCGCGTGCCGATCCCGCGCAAGGTGAAGCCGGCGATTATTGGGTTCTACGCGGTGCTGATGGGGATTGTGATGGGGATTGCGTGCCTGAATCTGGCGACGATGCTGCTGGCGCGGGGTGCGGGCCGGCGCAAGGAGCTGGCGATTCGCCTCGGCGTTGGAGCAAGCCGCTTCCGGCTGATCCGGCAGATGGTGACAGAGGGAATCCTGCTGTCGCTGCTGGGCGGCGTGGCGGGATTTGCGATGGCGTATGGGCTTTCCAATTTGAATATGCACTTGCAGCAGCCCGCGGGCGCGCCGCTGCTGCCGGATCTTGCCGTGGATTGGCACGCGGCGCTGTTTGCGCTCATGCTGGCGGTGGTGTGCGGGATTGCCTTCAGCGTGGCGCCGGCTCTGCAGGCGACCAAGACGGATGTGGCTCCGGCGCTGAAGCAGGGATCGGCGCTGCAACTGTCGGGGCATCGACTGTTTGGATTGCGGAATTTGGCGATGGGCGCGCAGGTTGCAGGATCGCTGCTCCTGTTGCTGACCACGGGCTTCCTGGTCCTGGGCCTTTTGCGCGGGAGCAGCGTGCCGGCGCAGTTCAATCAGAAGGCGATGGTGCTGGTGTCGATTGATCCGGTGCGCGATGGGTATTCGCCAGAAAAGGCGCAGGCGCTGTTTGAGGAGTTGCCGGATCGGCTGCGGGGTTCGCAGCAAGTGCGCAGCTTTGCGCTGGCGGCGCAGCCTCCGTTTTTTACCGATGACGAGGACGGCGGATTTGCGCTGACGGTCGACGATGCGCACGCTGCTTCGGCGGTACAGCAATCGGTGGCGAAGGAGACGGTGGGCGCGGGATATTTTGGGGCATTGAACGAGACGCCGCTGGCGGGGCGGGAATTTGTGGACGCAGACGATCGCGGCACGCCGGGAGTGGGCGGGGTGGCGATGCCGATCGTGTTGAACGAGAAGGCGGCAAAGGGGTTGTTCGGGAGCGGGCCGGCGCTGGGGAAACGGTTGCGGAGCGATCGGCAGATGTATGAGGTGGTGGGCGTGGTGCGCGCGCTGAAGGATGGATCGGGGATCGTGCAGCCGATTGCGTACGTGCCGCTGACGGCGCATGATTTTGCGCGGCCACCGGCGGGCGGCATTACGATTCTGGCGCGGTCGGATTCGGCGGCGGATGCGCTAAGCGGCGTGGAGAGCGTGGTGGGGTCGATCGATCCGAAGCTGACCCTATTCAATGCGCAGACGCTGAGCGAGTATCTGGAACTGACGCGCTCGGGGATGCGGTCTGCGCTGCGAACTTATGGCGGCATTGGATTGTTCGGGCTGATTCTTTCCGCGGTGGGGCTGGCCGGCGTGACGGCTTACGCAGTGGCGCAGCGGCGGAAGGAAATTGGGATCAGGATGGCGCTGGGCGCGCGCAAGGCGCAGGTGCTGCAGCTGGTGTTGCGCGAAGGGATGTCGCTGATCGCGGTGGGGTCGGTGCTTGGATTCCTGGGGGCGTTCGCGTTGGCGCGCGCGCTTTCGGCGGTAACCACCGCGTTTGCGGATGCGTTTGAGGTAGGGACGAATGCTCCGCTGCTGCTGGTGGGGGCACCGCTGCTGCTGGCCGGGTTGGCGCTGCTGGCGTGCTACGTGCCGGCGCGGCGCGCGGTGATGATTGATCCTTTGAAGTCGTTGCGGGCCGAGTGAGGCGAGCTAATGAGCGGTCAGCAAAAGTACGGCCAGCGAAAGTACGGTCAGCGAAAAGCTACCAGCTAAGCGCCTTTCATTGAGAGGCGTTTGCTAAGCCAGCTTTTCGCGGGCGATGCGCGCGTAGAGGGCCAGGCCGATGGCTTCGGATTGAGCCAGCGCTTCGTTGAGCAGAGTGCGGGCTTTGGCGGCGTCGCCGTTCTGATCCCGCGTCAACAGCATGTCGGCGTACCAGACGCGGGCGATAGGCCGGCTGACGACATATTCGCTTGAGTCCATAACCGCAATGCCGGCGCGGTGGTGCTCTTCGGACCGCGCCCAGTCAGCAGTCCCTGCGGCGGCGATGCCGGCGGCGGTGCAGGCGGGAAAACCAGCCCAATTGCAGACCCATTCGGTGGAGACCCTCTCGGCGAAGGGGAGCAGGAAGGCAGTCTCTGTGACACGGCCGGCGATAGCCCAGGCTTCAGCCAGATTCAGCGTTGCGCACATGGAGCCGTAACTGCGGCTAACGCCGGGCCTGGCCAAATGCGCAGCGGCTGCGGCGGCGGACGATGAGGGATCATTTCCGGCTGCCGCGAGGCTGATGGCAAGCACAGACTCGGGCGTTCCGGCGAAATAGCCCGGACAGTTGCGGATCCGTTCCAACAAGGTTACAGCTTCGTCGGTGCACAGCCGATAGGTGAGAACGAGGCCGAGACTGATTTCTCCCACGAAGAGCAAGCCGCGTGCGGTTGCTTCACCGAAGGCGACGGTTTCGCGTGCAATTCGCTCGGCGGCCTCCATCTGGCCCAGCGCGATATGGAGCAAGGAAAGCTGGCTGAGAGCGGAGAGCCTTGCAGAATGATGACCCACTCGTTCAGCGCGGGCGACGGCTTCTTCCGCGCGCCGTTTTGCCTCGGAAACACGCCCGTCGACGGAAGGCCCGAGGAAGAAACCATAGTCGTTAGAGGCGAGGTACCAGAGATCGCTGTGCGGATCGAGCAGAGCGGCGACTTTTCGAGCGCTTCGTTCGCAGAGTGCAAGCTGGCCGGAAGTCAGCCGGACCGAACGGTCCACCTGGAAAGCCATCCGCTGGATACGCGGCGGAAGGCTGTCTTCGGCAATGGTTTGCATTTGGTCGAGCAGAGCGAGCGCGTCATCGATGCGGCCATGCAGACCCGCGGCGCCCGCCTGAATTCCGAGAACGGCATAACGGAGCCAAAGCGGTCCGGAATCCGCGGCGGAAGCAACGCGCGCGGCGAGCCGATCGACTTTGTCGAGCTGGAGCGAAAAGGAGTAATAGCCGTAGAGGAAATAGGATGCATCGATGAATCGGATGTGATCGCCGAGCGCTTCGAAGGCAGCGATGGCGCGTTCCAGGCTCTGCACGGCCTGGTCGTTTTGACCGAGGCTGAGCAGGCAGCGGCCACGGCGTTCCATCAGCTCCGCGAAAGAGGCGGAGCGCTCGTCGTCCAGCAGAGAGAGCGCGTTGTCGATATGGCCCAGAGCTTCTTCAAACGCGGCGGCGGCCGTTGCGCGCGAGGCGGCTTCGCCAAGGTAGTGAACGGCCTTTGTGGAATCGACGGCTGCGCCGGCTTCGTAGAGATGGTGCGCCAACGCGGAGACGTGCGCGCCAAGCGACGAGGCATAGACCTTCTCCATGGCCTCGGCGATGCGGGCATGCAGACGCTGGCGGCGCGGGAGGGATAGCGTCTCGGCGAGGGTTTGGCGCACCAACTCGTGGACAAAGCGATAGCGGGTTTGCCGGCCGGAGGTTTCGGCTTCGACCAGATGCGCACGCTCAGCCTCTTCGACGGCGTCGAGGGCGGCGTCGGGATGGGCTTTCTCGAGTTCCTCCAGCAGTTCGAGGGGAACGACGCGGCCAATGACGGCGGCGGTGGTGAGGATGCGGCGCGCGTCGTCGCTGAGGCGCTGCAGGCGGCGGCCGAGGACGAGGCGCACGCCTTCGGGGACCTGGAGCTGATCGACGCGGAGATCGGCGAGGAACGCGCCTTTCTCGTCGAAGAGCTTACCCTCTTCAGCAAGGTGACGGAAGATTTCTTCCACAAAGAATGGATTGCCTTCGGTTTCTTCAAAAACAACGCGAGCGAGCGAAGGCGGAGGCTTTTGCGCGCTGAGGGCGGCAAGCATCTGTTCGACGCCAGCGACCGGCAGGCGGCGCAGCAGGATGCGGGTGGCAAGCTTCTGGCGCAACAGCGATTCGAGGGTGCGGGCGAAGGGCCGGCCCACTTCAAGATCAACGTCACGATAGGTGACGATCATGAGGCGTGGGATCGTGGAGACCGTCTTGGCGAGGTGCTCAAGCAGCAGCAGCGTGGGCTCGTCGGCCCAGTGCAGGTCTTCAAAGATAGCGACGACGGGAGCGAGGCGGGAGACGCGCTCCACGAAGGCGCGATAGGCGTTGAAGAGATAGCGGCGCTGTTGATCGGGCGGCAGCTCCAGCGCAGGTGGAATGTCCGGGTACATCTGGCGCAGCTCCGGCATCAGGCGAGCGACTTCTGCGGCCTCTTCGCCGAGTGCGTGGCGGAGGTTATCGCGAGAGCCGTTGCGAACGCTCCACTCGATCATCTCGACGAAAGGAGTGTAGGGAGGGGAGCCCTCCATTTCGTAACAGTGGCCGGTAATGACGAGAGCGCCGCGCATGCGTGCGGCTTCCGCGAGGGCGGAGATGAGATGGGTTTTGCCGATGCCGGGCTCGCCGCCAATCACAACCAGGGAGCCGGTGCCGGCAAGGGCTTCTTCGAGTTGGCGCGTGAGCTGTTTCAGTTCGGCGTCGCGACCGATGGGAATGATGCGTCCCGGGGGCGATGTCTGCACCTGTCCCCCTTCGGTGGGGACAGCGAGACGGCGGAGTTCGGCTCGCACGTCGGCCATCGATGCGAAACGGTCTTCAGGGAGCTTGGCGAGCATGCGCCTGACCACCATCATGAGGCCCTGCGGAATCTCGCCGTGGAGCTGCGGCGTTTCGTGGATCACCGCGGAAAGAGTTTCGACGGTGGAGGGCTTATGGAACGGGTTGACGCCGCTGAGCATCTCCGCGAGGATGACGCCGAAGGAGAACTGGTCGGAGCGGGGGTCGAGCTCGAGGCCCTTGACCTGCTCCGGCGACATGTAATCGGGCGTGCCGAGGATGGTGCCGGGAACGGTGAGCTGGCTGCCGCCGATCCCCTGGGTGGTGTCGCCGGAAGCGAGAGTGTCAGAAAGACGGCGAGCGAGGCCGAAGTCCATCACCTTCACATGTCCCTGGGTGGTGAGCATGATGTTGGCGGGCTTGAGGTCACGGTGTAAGAAGCGTCGCGCGTGCGCTTCTTCGAGGGCTTCGGCGATTTCGCCGGCGACGCGCAGAGCTTCCGGGATGGGGATCTTGCCGTTTTCGAGGCGGTGATGGAGAGTCTCGCCGGTGATGAATTCCATGACGAGGAAAACGTTGCCGCTGGATTCGCCGATTTCGAAGATCTTGCAGATGTAGGGGTGATCGAGCGCGGCAGCCGCAATGGCTTCCCGGCGGAGGCGCTCGCGGGCCTCGGCATTGGCGGCCATGGCGGGGATCAGAACTTTGACGGCGACCTGGCGGTCGAGCCGGGGATCGTGCGCACGGTAGACCACGCCCATACCGCCCTCGCCCAGGAGATCGACGATTTCGAAATGGCCGAGTTTTTCGTGACGGGAAAGAGGCATGACGTGCGTGCGCACAGTGTAACTGAGCACTGCAGGGGTTGTGACCGTGTTCTTAGTACGCCCAGCTGCAGTCGCGGGTGAAGTCGGTGGTAGGGGAGCGCTGCCAGGTGTCGCCAGATTTTTCGACGGCGAAGATGCCGCCGCTGCCGCAGAATCCCCCACAGCTCTTGATCACCGAGACGAGGGCGTGCGTTTGCGCCTGGTCGAGGCCGGGAACGCCGAGGAAGCGGACGTGTTTCAGGTCTTTGAAGGCGGCGCATTGGGCGCTGCCCTGGCTGTGGTTTTGGAGGCAGGCCTGGACCGCGGGAACCTGATCGGAGGCGACCAGGCGGTATCCCATCGGGATGGCGAACTTCTGCTCCCAGCGATGGCTTTGCTGATTGGCGGCGACGAAGGCGTCTGTCAGCTGGTGTTCGTCAGGAGTGGAAGGTTTGAGGCAACTGGGGCCGACCTGAGGGATATCGGTGCGGGAACTGTCAGCGAAGGCAAGGGGGTCGTTCGCAGGCTGGCCGGGGGTTTGATAGAGGGCGGAGTAGATTTCGTAGGCCTGAGAGGGCGCCGGTCCGCCGCCGGGCTGGTTGAGCGCGGAGGGTCCGTTAACGAGGTGGGTCGTAGCGACATGGATGGGCCTGTGCGGGACGAGCCGGAGCCAGAGCAGCGCGATGGCGATGATTACGAGGACGAGCCGAATCCCGGTACGTGGGGTCAGACGCATGCGCGGCTCCTGTGGGGATTGTATGCATTCGGCGGAATTTTTTGCGGCGGTTGTCCACCAAACTCGGCTGAAGCCGTTGTAGAGGATGACACGCAGTCAACACTTCGGTTTGCGAGGGAATTGCTATGGAAGGTTTGTGGAGAAACGTAGAGAACGCGATTGTTGCGTTCACGTTCTGTTTCATTTTCTGGGTGATTTTCAGTTCGGTGCGGCGCTACTTCATTGCCAAGGCCAAGGCGGGATTACAGGAGAAGATCCTGCAACGCATCGACACATCGGAAGCGCTGGTGACGCTCGCGGCCAACGACTCCGGACGGCGTTTCCTGGAATCGATGACGGTGGAGGAAAACCCGCCGACGTCGCCCTTCCACCGCATCCTGTTCGGTGTGCAGGCCGGGTGCGTCCTAATCTTCTTCGGCGCGGCAATGCTGTTCGTACACCACCACATCTACGATCCCGATGCGGGGTTTATGATCACGGGAACAGGAGCGATGGGACTTGGATTCGGCTTTCTCGTTGCGGCTGCGGCCAGCGTCTTCGTTTCAAAACGGCTTGGGCTCATTGACCGTGCACCACGCGGGTGAGCCAGGCAGCGGAACGGTCGCGGGTTCGCTGGATTGCGAACCCGCGCCGAGTCATGTTGCGCCGATGACCGAAGCGGAGTTTCAGCGCTTGTACGACGCGACGGCAGGTGCGATTGCCGGATATTTGGCGGCTGTTACCGGACGCCGCGATGTCGCTGACGACCTGCTGCAGGAGACCTATTGCCGCCTGCTGGCCCAAAGCTATTCGGGTTCCCAGTCGAGGAAGCTGGCGGGCATGGATGCGCTCGCGACGCGGCGGTATCTGTTCCGCATCGCGACCAATTTGCTACGCGACCGCTGGCGGTCGGGCGAAGACAAGCCCTTTGCGGAGCCGGCCGAAGCGGCGCAGATCTGCAGTTTTGAGAGCTCGATCGATATTCGGGCGATGCTCACGCATCTGAAACCAAAAGAGCGTGAGTTGTTGTGGCTGGCTTACGTGGAAGGCATGGACCACGCCGAAATAGCGGCGGCGACGGGATTGGGACGCCTGAGCGTGCGAACATTGCTGTTTCGGGCGCGCAACAAGGCGAAGCGATTCCTGAGCCAGGGAGAGAGCTTATGAGCGTTCGAGACGACCAGTTGCGGCAGGCGATGCGACAGTATGCCGCAGGTATTGCGGAGACACACACAGCGCCCGAGGCTTCGCTGATTTGGTTTCGGGCGGAGCGCAGGCGGCGACGCATGGCTATCGAGCGGGCCGAGCGGCCATTGCGCATTATGCAGATTGTTGGATTGCTCTGCGCGCTGTGCGCCGCGGGATGGCTCCTGTACAGATCGATGTCGACAAGCGCAGGGATCGCGACGCCGTGGCTGGTGTTGACCATCAGCGGAGCGTTTCTCACCGTTGCAGGATGTTGGACCATGATGTCGGCAAGCCGAAAGCCATTGTCTTAGGCGCCCCTCGAATCTCGGCCGTAGTTGTACAATCGGCACGATGAGCGCGGGTGGATCGCAATCCGGAATGTTTGGGCCGCCGAAGACGGAGGAGCGCGAGCCGCGTTCGCCGATTCCGTGGATTGTGGCCGGTGTGGTGGCGCTGGTGGTGATTGCGCTGCTGATCGCCCTGGGACATCATCGGGCGCCGGTGAATCCAGGCGGAGCTGGAATGGCGGCTGCCGATCCCTACGCCGCGAACCTTCCGATTACGAATGTGCAGATGAGCCAGTCCGGAAGCATGGCTGGCGGTCAGACTACCTATATTGATGGCAAGGTGACGAACAAGGGGTCGGAAACGGTTATCGGGATCACGGTACAGGTTGGATTTATTGGGTTTACGGGCCAGCTGGTGGGCAAGCCAGCGATGGCGCTTACTCTGATCCGGACGCGTGAGCCGTATGTGGATACCCAGCCAGTCAGTTCGGCGCCGATTTTGCCCGGTCAGACCCGCGAATTCAGGCTGATTTTCGACAGCATGCCGCCGGACTGGAACCAGAACTACCCTGAAGTGCGGATCATCCAGGTCACAGGAAAATAAGAGCGTGCGGCAAATAGTGCACGGTCGAGTCTGTCGGGGATGAGCAGTTTTTTCCCGGTCGATGGATCGACCATTCGAGAGACATGTCGGGCAAATGCCAGGTGTCCTCTTTTAAATCCATATAGATCAATCACATATTGCTTCCTGTAAGTGGCAGAGAAGGTGTGGCGCGGCTTTGGCATGGCAGATGCACTATGTCACTGCGTAACGGGATGCTGCGCAGCTTCCGGAGTGTGTTTCCCCCATGTTGGTCAAACACGACAGAAATACAGAAGGAATGCCAGCCATGACTACAAAAGCGATGAAAAACATTGTGAAACCCGGATCGATTTCTGCCCTGCTCGTTGCGGCGAGTCTGGGTGTGCCAGCGATGGCGCAGCAGCAGCAGCCGCAGGTGCAGACCGGCGCGACCACCAACGCCCAGACGCAGAACCAGACCACCTCAACCGAGACCGGCACCGGCAAAGCGCCGCTCCCGACCGTGGACCACGAAGGCTTCTGGGGTCACGTGAACCCGTTTGCCCGCAAAAAGTGGGTGAACCGGCAGCTGGATCCGGTGAAGGACCGGCTGAACGAGCTGGACGAACTGCAGGCCAAGAACGCACGCGACATCAAGGACGTAGACCAGCGCGCGCAGAACGGCATTCACGCGGCGCAATCGACGGCCGATCAGGCCAGTCAGACGGCCACGCAGGCCAATCAAACGGCTGGTCAGGCGCAGCAACTGGCGCAGACAGCCACTGACAAGACGAATCAACTGGGACAGACGGTCAGCGGCATCGATCAGTTCCACCCGGTCACGAACACAGACATTCATTTCCGTGCCGGGCAGACGATGCTGAACGCGAAAGCGAAGGACGCGCTGGATCAGGTTGTGACCCAGATGCAGGGACAGAAGGGCTATGTGGTGGAAGTAGCGGGCTACTCTCGGAGCCACGGCACGATGGGCATCGAGAACTCGCAGCACATGGCGGAAGCGGTAGTCCGGTATCTGGCGGAACACCAGATTCCGGTATGGCGAATTCATGAAGTGGCGATGGGCAACGCTCCGGTGGACGACGGGAACGGCGGTACGGCGGCTCCGGGCAGCGTGGTGCGCATCAGCCTGATGGAAAACAGTTTAGCGGCCTTGAACACGACCGGTAACGGCGGTTCACCGATTGGTGCGACGCAGCCTTCATCCGCGCAGCCCTCCCCTCAGGGTGCTGCGTCGCAACCAACCAGTCCCCAGCGGTAAAAGGGGAAGACGCAACCAAGCTCTCACACAACGAGAGAACCAAGGCAGATTGGCCCCCCACCCGGGGGGCCCTTTTTTTTGTGCTGGTTCGGGTGGAGGGACCCCACTCCCCCTCCCCCCCATCATTTCGTATGTGTTGCAAAACAAAGGAGTTGTTAAAATGATCTTTTCGTATGTGTATGCAAATAAATGACTTACTTGGTGATTTTGAGCTATGTGTGGAAAATAAAGGAGTTAGTGGGGCAGCCAAAGGCCGGTTAGCTAAGAAGCGGTTCGTTGGGAAGCGGTTAGCTAAGGACCGGTTAGTTTAGAACCGGTCAGCGTGAAGCAGCAGCGGGAATCTCAATGAGCGTGGGTGCGGGTCGGCCTGGGCCGGGCGCAAGGAAAAAGCTCTGTTCGCTATGAACAGAGCTTCTCTTATTTTTGAGGGTAGGTTGGGTGGGATTGGAAGAGCAAGAGGTATCGCATTGGATGGCGGTACGAAGGTCACGAAGGCCACCTGGCATAAGGGGATCGGCAGCGCGATACTTCCGGGTTGCTGACATCCCGCCAACTATCGAACCAGTACAGGGTCAGTGGTGATGGAAAGACCCTCGTCGAGTTCGGACGAGGCTTTCTTCTCCGGTCTGGCAATGTGCAGGGTATTCAACAGTTCCTGTTTACTGTCCGCGAATGAAACGCCGAGAATAATCGCATTCGGTTCCCCGCCTGCCTGCCAGATGTCCCCTTCAACCAAGTCTGTTGAACGCGTCGGGTATTTGCCCTTGAAAGTGTGCCCGCCAGCAAAGTGAAACTCCACTTTCTCATTTTCTACCTCGCGGCTGCCGCGACAAATCGGAAGAACAACACTCAAAAGCACGTTCGTGTCTGAGCGAACGATAACGCTGAGTTTGCGACGGCCGTTGCACTGCTTAGACCCAATCCATACTTTGTCGCCGCTTTGGGAGTCCATGGAGATCTGCTGAGCGACCGCTGGCAGAGCGGCTAAGGCCGTGAAGAGCAGCGGTGTGCATTTCGCAAGTATTCCGTTCATTGAGGAGCATTTTCGCCCGAACATGAATTATTGCCGTGTCGCCGGCTATCCGGAAGTAACGCAGTAATGGGAGCGCCTGCCCACCCAGACTTTCCCGCGATGGGCGCAGGGGGCAAGGGGCGCACATACGGGGCCATTCTGCGCGGAGACGGTGTATGCTGTGGACAACTTTCGCGAGGTGAACCGAATGAAAAGAGGCCGATGGGCTGTGTTCGCTTTCCTCGTTCTTATTGGTGTGTTCGTGCTTCTGACTGCCCTGGATAACTCGCGTCTCAGCGGTCTTCATGGGGCTGACAGACTTCGGTTCATCGCCTCGGGCTTTGCCTTCGGGGTGGGATTCGGTCTGCTGGCCGGGGGGCGAAAGTTTCCAGGAGAGTAGCTGCGCTCAGGGTCCTCAGCGCGACAAGCTGGTGGGCGGCTGAGTCGGTGGGTGTTGGCCGGCAAACCGGAAGATGGTGGCTGAGGCCCCGTTCCAGCACCTTCACGGTTGGGGAAGTAACCGCCCCGTCCCGCGATGATGCCCGGAGCGGATGCGTAAAGCGACGCGACGGAGTGTGTCTCGTGATCGAGGTCTCGTGTTGTCCTCGCTTTCAAATTTCACATCTGTTCAGGGAATGATGCGGGGTTCTGTGAATTGCTGCGATTCGTTTGATCCGTCTGCGCCCTCGTACAATGGCGGCGGCGTCCGGAGCGGCGTTCGGGCGATTCGAGGGACCCATGACCAGACAGTTTGCCGGGGAATTGATTTCTGAAGCCGTCGCGATGATTATCATCATCGCGTTTGGCGATTCGGTGGCCGCGATGTATGGGCTGTACGATCCGAGCCCTTACCAGCATGCCTATTGGGGCGTGTGCATCTCGTGGGGACTGGCGGTGACGATCGCCATTTACACCACGGGATCGGTGAGCGGGTGCCATGCGAATCCGGCAGTGACGCTGGCGCTGGCTCTGTACAGGAAGTTTTCGTGGGCGAAGGTGCTGCCGTATTGCGTGGCGCAGACGGTGGGCGCGGTGGTGGGGTCGGTGATCGTCTACCAGCTGTACCGGCCGGTGATCGACGGGTGGAACGTGGCGCACAGCGTGACGCGAGCGGCGGGTGGCGGAGCTGGCGTGTTCTTCACGCACCCGGCGATAGGGATTACTCCGATGCACGCATTTGGGGATCAGATCATCCTGACGGCGTTTTTGATCTTTGGGATTTTCGCGATTACCGAGCAATACAACGAGATGGCGCCGGGGGCGAACTTCGGCGCGCTGATGATTGGATTTCTGGTGGCGCTGATTGGGGCGTCGATGGGGTATCTGGAGGGGTGGGCCATTAATCCGGCGCGCGATCTGGGGCCGCGGCTGTTCTGCTTCGTGACGGGATGGGGGAGCGCGGCGTTTCCGTCGCCCGAGAACTACTGGTGGGTGCCGCTGGTTGGTCCGCTGATTGGCGGGGCGGTAGGCGGCGCAGCGTATCAGGTGCTGATTCACCCGTTCCTGCCGGCGCGGAAGCGCGCGCTGGAACAGAAGCCGTGCGATTGACCGGCGGTTGGCGCTTCAGTCGGGGCGGCCGAGCTGGCGCAGGAGCTCCGCGCAGGAGCTGTGAGCGGCGATCCGGTCGAGGAATGAGCCGAAGATGATTTCGAGTCCCCAGCTGTTCCCGCTCTCCTGCAAATAGGTGAGCAGGCTGGCGTGGATGCCTTCGTAATCGCCGAGCCCGAAGTGAATCAGCATGAAGTGGGCGGGATTGAAGTATTCGCCGACCTGCTGGCGCTGGTGGAGCTCGCGGAGGAGCGCGAGGGCTTTTTCGGATTGACCAGAGAGACCGTAAGCGAGGCCGAGGTGGCCCATGAACAGCCCGGAGCGGCGGCTGACCGAGACGAGGGTTTCGCCCAGCTCGATCGCCTGATCCCACTGGCCGAGAGTGCAGTAGACCATGAGCAGGGTCCAGAGGCCGAGGACGGAATTGGGCTGCAGTTCGATCGCCTGGCGTGCGTTCTCCATGGCCTGGTGGTGCATGCGGGCGCACTGCAGGCTCAGGCCCGTGAGTCCACGAACGAACGGCGAGAGCGGATCGGCCTCGATGGCGGAACGGACTACGGGCGGCACTTCCTCATAGCGATGGCGGGTAGCGAGAAAAAGGCTGAAATAAGCGAGAGTGGCCGAGGAGTTCGGCTCGATTTCGAGAGCCTTGCGGTAGTGGCGTTCGGCGGGGCCGGAGTCGCGGGCGAAGATGGTGGCGGAGAGCGCCATGGAGAAATGCGGCTCGGCGAGAGTGGCGTCCAGTTCGAGGGATTTGCGGACGGCGGCTTCGACGCGCTGCTTGGCCTCGCCGACCGACATGTGGCCGTAGGCGGTGAGGATGGAAAACGAATCGGCGACCCCGGCGTAGGCCAGCGCGTAATCGGGATCGAGCTCGAGGGCGGCGCGGAAACATTCGAGTCCGGCGCGCAGGCTGCTTTCGGCGCGCTGGTCCCAGAGGCGGCGGCCTTTGAGGTAAAGCTCATAGGCCTGGACGTTTTCGGAATGGCGGCGGGTGAGGGCCTGTTGCTGTCCGGCGAGGGCCGGCTCGAGAGTCTTGATGATCGCGGCGGTGATTTCGTCCTGGATCTCAAAGACGTCGTTGACTTCGCGGTCGTAGCGCTCGGACCAGAGGTGGTAGCCGTCGGCGACGTTGACCAGCTGAGCGGTGACGCGGAGGCGTTTGCCGGAGCGGCGCACGCTGCCTTCGAGCAGGGCCTCGACTTTGAGCTGGCGGCCGATTTCGCGGATGTCGGTGTTCTCGCCGCGAAAGCGGAAGGCTGAGGTGCGCGAGGCGACCTGCAGGCCCTGGAGGCGCGCTAAAGCGCTGATCAGGTCTTCAGAAAGACCGTCGCTAAAGTACTGGTTGTCGGGTTCGGCGCTGAGGTTGGCGAAGGGCAGCACGGCGATGGACGGAATCTTGCGGCCGGGGCGAGTTTTTCCGTTGCCGGGCGATTGCAGGGCGCGCTGAATCTCGCGGAGCCTTTCGATGAGCTCGTGGGCGGATTCGCATCGATCATGAGGAGATTTGGCCATCAGGCGGCTCACGGCGCCGGAATATCCATGTGAGAAGCCCGATTCCGAGAGCGATGGAGGCTCGTGGTGGAGGATGCTGTCGAAGATCATGGCGACGGTGGTGCCGTTGAACGGCCGCTCGCCGGCGGCCATCTCGTAGAGCACAATGCCGAGAGAAAACAGGTCGCTGCGGGCGTTGAGGGATTCGCCGCGAGCCTGCTCCGGCGACATGTAGGGGACGGTGCCCATGGTGGAGCCCGGAAAGGTGAGGTCGAGCTCAGGATCGCGCGCGGCGGTGGCGATTTTCACTGCAGAGAGGTCAACGCCGGATTTGGCGAGGCCGAAGTCGAGGAGCTTGGTGGGGCCATCCTGAGTCAGGAAGATGTTGGCGGGTTTGAGATCGCGATGGATGACGCCGCTGCGATGGGCTTTTTCCAGGCCTTCGGCGACCTCGATGCCGATCTTGAGGCATTGATCGAGGGGCAGAGGCCCGTTGGCGAGGCGCTCGGCCAGGGTTTGGCCTTCAAGGAATTCCATGACGAGGAAACTGGCGCCGTCGTGCGCGCCCACGTCGAAGAGCTGGCAGATGTGGGGATGATTGAGCGAGGAAATGGTGCGTGCTTCGCGTTGGAAGCGCAGCTGAACCTCGGGGTCGGAAGAGAGGTGGTCGGAGAGGATTTTGATGGCCACGATGCGCTCGAGGCGGGTGTCGCGCGCACGGTAGACCTCGCCCATGCCGCCGGTTCCGGCGGAGGCCTGAATCTCGTAGGGTCCGAGCCTTGTGCCGATGGCTAAAGGCATGTG
Source organism: Acidobacteriaceae bacterium (assembly GCA_035482355.1). Classification (GTDB taxonomy): domain Bacteria; phylum Acidobacteriota; class Terriglobia; order Terriglobales; family Acidobacteriaceae; genus Palsa-343. The sequence continues at coordinate 14,696 of DATHQV010000041.1, forward strand.
GGTGCGCTGATTCTATTCGCCAAAATCGAGACCGGCAACTGTGGTTTTGGCAACATTCTGGCAGGAGAGAAGTGCTTTGGTAAGATGCGGCATGGTTCGGCGGACCCGGGGATGACCAGCGAGCAGAGCGGAGGGGCACCCCTTCAGCAATTGACTGCGGTGCGGGGCAGTATCTGGTGGACGTTCGCGGGAGCGAGCGTCTTGTTGCTGGTGTCTGCGATGGTATACGCGCCCATGCTGAAGACGAGCGCGCCGGATGGCCTGAGGGTGTTTGGGTCGTTTTGGGCGTCGGGGTGGGCGGCTGCGCATCATCAGAATCCCTACGCGGCGTATCCGTTGACGTGGATTTTTCATCTGCCCGGCCATCCGGGCAATGTCGTGGATCTGAACCTGAGCCCTCCGGCGATGCTGCCGCTGTTTTCTGCGCTTTCCTTCTTCAATCCCGACACGGCTGCGGAGGTATGGACCTTCGTGTCGGCGTTTCTCTTTATCGGGTGCGCCGCGCTGCTGTTGTGGGAGTATCGGGAGCACATCCAGCACCGCCAGATCCTTTGGTTTCTGCTGGCGCGCGCCGCGATGAACACGCTGGGGCTGGGGCAGGATTACTCCGTTTTCATCACGCTGGCGGTGGTGGCCTGGGTGCTGCTGGAGCGCGACCGGCAGTTGGCCGCGGGGATTTTTCTGGGTTTGCTGATCGCTTTCAAGCCCAATTACGTTTTGTGGGTGGTGCTGCTGGTATTTTGCGGCCGCTGGCGCGCCTCGGCGGTGGCCGCGGGCGTGGCGGCGGCGCTGTGCGTGTTGCCGCTGGCGCTGTATGGGCCGGGCATTTACGGGGAGTGGGTGCGGGCGGTGGCTGGGGATCCGCATTGGTTCTTTCCCAATGAGGTTTCGATTACGGGATTCGCGACGCGGATGGGGCACCCGCGCATCGGCCAGGGCGTAGCGGCCGCCCTGCTTGTCGTCGCGTGCGCCGTCGTGGTGTGGAAGCGGCCGTCGCTGCGCAATACCAGCGGGATCGCCCTGAGCGTAGGCATGCTGGCCTCGCCGCTGGCGTGGTTTCACTACGCGCTGCTGATTGCGGGACCGCTGTTTGCGAAGCGGTGGGATTTGGTGCTGAGCCTGGTCCTGTTGATGCTGATGTTGCCCTTTGCGGGCGTGTGGTATCTGCTGCCGGTTTGTTATGTGGCGGGGTATTTTCTGTGGAGCGCGTGGCGGGAACCGCGGGTGGCGGTGGCCTAGCGCGGCCGCGCGAACTCACTGCGGTGGCGTGAGTAGAAGAAATAGATGACGAGGCCGATGGCCAGCCAGATGAAGAAGCGCAGCCACGTCATGATGGGCAACCCGGCCATCAGCAGAACACAGAAGCAGATGCTCAGGATGGGGAAGACGGGTCCAAACGGCGCACGGAATCCGCGGCGGCGGTGCGGATCTTTGTAGCGGAGAATGAGGACGCCGCCGGAGACCAGCGTGAAAGCGAAAAGCGTGCCGATGTTGGAGAGGTCGGAGAAGGTGCCGATGTCGAGCAGTCCTGCCGGAAGGCCGACGACGAAGCCGGCGATCCACGTGGCGACCGCGGGGGTGCGGAAGCGGGGATGCACGTGGGAGAAGATCTTCGGCAGCAAGCCGTCCCGCGACATGGAGAACCAGACGCGCGCCTGGCCAATCTGGAAGACCAGGATGGACGAGATCATGCCCAGGATGGCCCCGATGAGCACCGCGAGCCGCACCCAGTGCAGCGTGGGGCTGGGATTGGCGATGTAAATCCGCTTGAGGGAATTGACGACGGGGGCGGCATCGTCCACCATCAGGTTCCATTTGGTGATGCCGGTCAGCACGATGGCGACGCCAATGTAGAGCACCGTGCACACGGCGAGCGTGGCGAGGATGCCGATGGGCACATCGCGCTGCGGGTTCTTACATTCTTCTGCGGCGGTGGAGACGGAATCGAAGCCGATGTAGGTGAAGAAAATGATGGAACCGCCGGTGAGGACGCCGGACCACCCGTTGGGATAGAACGGGTGCCAGTTGGTGGGATGAATGAAGTGGCTGCCGGCCGCGACGAAGATGAGGATGGCTGCGATTTTCAGCAGCACCATGATGTTGTTCGTCTCGGCGGATTCGCGAATCCCGCGCACCAGCACCACGGTGAGCAGCATGACGATGAGAAACGCGGGGAAGTTGAAGCCGAAGTGCCAGCCGGATTTGTAAAGGTCGTGGCCGGCGAGATCCTGCAGACCGCTGGGCAAATAGGCAGGGGAGATCCAGCGCAGAGCCGGGTGGATGCCGAACCAGTCGAGCAGGTCGACGAGATGCGAGGCGAAGCCCACCGACACGGCCATGTTGGAGAAGGCGTATTCGAGGATCAGATCCCAGCCGATGATCCAGGCAATCAGTTCGCCCATGGTGGCGTAAGTGTAGGTATAGGCGGAGCCGGCAATGGGAATCATGGAGGCCAGCTCGGCGTAACAGAGGCCGGTGAACGCGCACACAATAGCGACAAGAACCAGCGACAGAGCGAGCGCGGGGCCAGCGCCCGGCCGGCCGGCCAGTGCCGTGTGGTGGACGATGTAATCCAGCACCGGCGTGTTCAGGATGGACGAGGTGTCGAACTTCTCCCCGGAAATTGCCGTGCCGATGATCGTGAAGATGCCGGAACCGATCACAGCGCCGATGCCGAGCGCGGTGAGCGAAATGGGTCCGAGCGTCTTCTTGAGCGCTGTTTCCGGGCGCTCGGAATCGCTGATCAGCTTGTCAATGGACTTGCACGCGAAGAGTTGCGACCGCGGCTGGGTCACGTCAGGCCGAGATGGTGGCACCGGGGAATCCGGCAACGACTGCTCCTCGAAAGGGAGTGGGGTTCAGGTGAGTGTAGCTGGTTAGGGGAACGGGCGAAAGGGAATTTCGCCCGTTCCTGGGATTTGCCTGCGCAGGTTAGCGCTTGCTCTGACCGCGGCTGGCCTTCTTCACCTTTTGCTTCTGCGAGCCACGCGGGGTGGTGCGTTTCGCTTTGGGGGCGGCCTTTTTGCGAGCCGTACGTTTCACTTTCTTGCGTTCTGCTTTATCGGTAACCGTCTTTGTATTTGCCATGAGAATCCTTTGCCCCCAGCGCGTGGCGGCGTGTTTCTGCAATTGAGATATTCCAAGGATAGATGAAGCGGAGCCGATTCGGTAGAGACATGTTCCCTGTGGCGTGGTGAGGCCGGGTCCCTGCAGCCAGGCTGCGAGGCCAATATTTGCTGATCTATAATGCGGCCCACATGAAAGCCACTGCATTCTTCCTGTTCGCCACCTCCGTCGCGGTTGCCGCTGTTCAATCCTCCCCGCCCATGGCCATGGGCTCAGAACCGGGTGCGGGCGAGCAACTGGGCCCGGTTTCCTTTGCGGTTTCGTGCTCGCCTCAGGTAGAGGCGCCGTTCAACCGAGGCGTGGCACTGCTGCACGATTTCTGGTATGCGGAGGCAGGTCCGCAGTTTGACCGAATCGCGAGGGCAGATCCCAATTGCGCGATGGCGCACTGGGGCATCGCGATGAGTTCGTTCCACCAGATATGGGATCGTCCCGCGGATCGCGATTTGAAGACGGGCTGGGAGGAGATGCAGAAAGCGCAGTCGCTGCACGCAAAGACCGAGCGCGAGCGGGCGTATATTGCAGCCCTTGCGGCGTTCTACAAGCCAGGCTATCCCGACTACATGGCGCGCGTGACGGCGTACTCCGCGGCGATGGCCGCGCTTTACAAAAGCTATCCGGACGATGTGGATGCGGGGGCGTTCTACGCGCTTTCGCTGTTGGCTTCCGACGCTCCCACAGACACAAGCCTGACGCACGAGCATCAGGCGATGGCCGTGCTGACTCCGTTGTTTGCAAAGTATCCCGATAATCCCGGGCTGGTGCATTACATCATTCATGCGTGCGACAACCCGTCGATGGCGGCGGATGGACTGGCGGCGGCCGAACGTTATGGAGTGATTGCGCCATCCGGGCCGCATGCCGTTCACATGGCGGGACACATCTTCGCGCGCCTGGGAATGTGGCCGCAGGATATCGAATCGCAGGTGGGTTCCATCAACGCTTCAGAAGCAGCCGTAGCGCACCATGAAGACGGCTTGATGGATGAGCCGCATTCGTATGACTTCCTGATGTATGCGTATTTGCAGAGCGGACAGGATGCGCACGCAAAAGAAGTGCTGGAAAAGATGCCTTCCGTCATCGATCGAATTGCCGCGATGCCGGGGATGGGCGGCGGGTATATGGAGGGCATGAGCGCCTTCTACCGCATCGAATTTCCGGTCTTCTATGCGCTGGAGATGCGCGACTGGCAAGCTACTGCGGCGCTTCAACCCGTCGCCGGGTCGCCGCCTCAGGATGCAGCCCTGACGTGGTGGGCGCGCGCCATTGCCGATGGGCATTTGCGCCACTCGGACCAGGCTCAGGCGGATCTGGCGAAATTCGATGCGTTGATGGCCGAAGTGCGGAAGGGAAGGCATGCGTTCTTTGCCGACTCGACGGGAGCGCAGATCGAGCGCGGCGAGATTGCAGCGTGGGCCGGCTTTGCAGCGGGCCAGAGTGATGCGGCGCTTGATTCCATGCGCAAGGCCGCCGACCTGCAGGACAAAGTCGGCCAGGGAGAAGTGGATATTCCTGCGCGCGAAATGCTTGCCGACATGTTGCTGGAACTGCACCAGCCGCAACAGGCGCTGGCGGAGTATCGCGTTGCGCTTCGGCTCAGTCCCAATCGGTTCAACGGGCTCTACCATGCTGGAATGGCGGCGGAGGAAGCGGGAGATAAGCAGGCCGCCGCGGGTTACTACGCGGCTTTGCTGAAATCGACGGCTGACGGAGCGAATTCTTCGCGGCCGGAACTGGCTCACGCGAAGACTTTTGTTACTTCAAGCCAGATGGCGGCGAATTAGGGTGGGGGACGTTCAGGCCTTTTCGAGGTTCGCGAATTTCTCGACCAGTTTTTTGATCCCGAACCCGGAGAACTGCACCGTGAGCTTCGCGTCGTCTCCGTCACCCTCGCGGCGGAAGACGATGCCTTCGCCATATTTCGGGTGACGCACGCGCTGGCCGCTTTTGAATCCTTTGGCGCCGGTGGGCTCGGGAATGTCGAGTTTGGGACGGGAGGAAGTGGCGGGAACGCCGCCGCGTCCCGCGAAAAAGCGCGCGATGTTGTCAACGGAATTGGGCGGCGCGAGAGATGGACGCGGCGATGAACCGCTGCGCGCCGCACCGCGATTGGGGACGCCGCGATGGGTCGCGCTCTGGTCCTCGTCCTCGTAGCTGTAATGGCGGCCGCCGGATTCGTCACTGTCACGGTTACCAAAGCGGGAGGGGGTGTCGGTATAGGCCGCTGCGTAGCCGCCCCAGGAGTTGGGGCGATTGCGGCCTCCGCTCAAATCTTCGAGCAGGTGCTGCGGAATCTCTTCGAGGAAGCGCGAAGGAATGGTTGGCTCCGGCATGTCGTTGCCGTAACGGCGGCGATAGCGCGCGCGGGTGAGGACGAGCGCGTCCATGGCGCGCGTGAGGCCGACGTAGCAGAGGCGGCGCTCCTCTTCCATTTGCGCGGGATCGTTGAGAGTGCGCGAGTGAGGGAAGAGGCCTTCTTCCATGCCGGCAAGCACGACCAGAGGGAACTCCAACCCCTTGGCGGCGTGGAGGGTCATCAGCGTGACGCGGGATTCCGGGTCGTACTGGTCGACGTCACTGACGAGGGCGGCGTGGTCAAGGAATTCGGCAAGGGTTTCGCCACGCTCATTGGAATCCTGCGCGGCGTTGGCCAGTTCCTTCAGGTTCTCAATGCGGGAGAAGGCTTCCGGCGTGCCTTCCTCTTCGAGCGAGCGGATGTAGCCGGTGCGATCGATGAGGAACTTGATGAGTTCCGGCAGCGTGGCCGCATCGCCGGGCGCGCGGAAGCCGGGGACCGCCTCGGGAACAGGCGATCCCGCTTCGGATGCGGCGGCGTGGGGCACGGACGGCTCTTCGCCAAAGACGCTGAAGGTGGCGGGATCCTGGATGTCGCCGTCTTCGGAATTCGAGTCGTCGCTGCTGTCGTCGTGGGTCAGGCCGAGCGTGGCCTGCACGGCATCGCCGAATTCGAAACTGGTGTCGGCGTCGGAGACGGCGGCAACTGCAGGCAGTTCGCCGGGTGCGACGTCGGCAGCGAGTTTCTGATCGAAGCCGGGCGCGAGCATGGCGCGAGCATCGTTGATGATCTGGCGAAAACCGTCGAGAGCGATGAGGGCGCGCGAGGGAAGCAATTTGGCGTCGATGGCGCGGCCGATGCCGGTCCACAGGCTGGCGCCGGTTTCGAGCGAAATGCGCTCCAGCGTTTCCAGCGTGGTTTTGCCGATGCCGCGCGCGGGCGTATTGACGCAGCGCTGCAGCGCAATGGAGTCGTGGGGGTTCTGCACCAGCTTCAGGTAGCTCAGCAGGTCCCTGATTTCTGCGCGCTCGTAGAAGGAGAACCCGCCGACCATGGTGTAGGCGATGCCGTAGCGGCGCATCGCTTCTTCCACCAGGCGCGACTGCGAATTGGTGCGGTAGAGGACGGCGCACTTGGCTTCGGTCTGGTCTTCCTGGGCTTTGCGCAGGAATTTCTGCACGCTGTCCGCGATAAAGAGGGCTTCGTTTTCGCCGTCGGGGGCCTCGTAATAGCCGATCAGCGAACCGCCCTCGCGGCTCGTCCACAGGCGCTTGCCCTTGCGCTGCGCGTTGCGGGCGACGACGGCGGAAGCCGCTTCCAGGATGATTTGCGTGGAGCGGTAATTCTGCTCGAGGCGAACGGTTTTTGCGCCGGGAAAATCTTTTTCAAATTCGAGAATGTTGCGAATGTCTGCGCCGCGCCACGAATAGATGCTCTGGTCTTCGTCGCCGACCACGCAGACGTTCTGGTGTTCGCCGGCGAGCAGCTTCATGAGCTCGTACTGGGGGCGGTTGGTGTCCTGATATTCGTCGATGAGCAGCCAGCGGTAGCGGCGGTTGTAGCGCTCGCGAACTTCTGAGGAAACTTTGAGAACGCGGACGGCTTCGAGGAGTAAGTCGTCGAAGTCGAGCGCATTGGCCTTGCGCAACTCGTCGCGGTAACCCTTGAAGACGTGGGCGATGCGCTCACTGAGCGGATCGGAGGACTGCAGGTAGTATTCCTGGGGATCGATCATGTGGTTCTTGGCCCAGGAGATTTTCGAGAGCACCACGCGCGGGGTGAACTGTTTGTCGTCGATGCCCATGCGGCGCATGACGGCTTTGACCACGGACTGTTGATCGGACTCGTCGTAGATGGCGAAGGTGCGCGTGAGGCCTTCGTTGCCGATGCGCAGCGACTCAATATCGCGGCGCAGAAGGCGCACGCAGAAGGAGTGGAACGTGGAGATGAGCGGGCGCGCCAGCGAGGAGTGACCGATGAGCTTGTCGACGCGCTCGGCCATTTCCGCCGCGGCTTTGTTGGTGAAGGTGACGGCGAGGATGGAGTCTGGGGCGGCGCCGCGCTGATCGATGAGATACGCGATGCGGTGGGTGATGACGCGGGTTTTGCCCGAGCCCGCGCCGGCAAGGATCAGCACCGGCCCGTCGATGGCCTCGACGCCTTCGCGTTGCTGCGGATTGAGTTTGTCCAGGGAGTGCTGCAAGGGGATTGGCTCTCCTCTATTTTAATCGCTCGCCGAGGCTGTTAGTTTTCTGGTATGGCGCTGTTGGAAGCAATCGGATTAACGAAGGCTTACGGGTCGGCCCGCGTGGTGGACAACGTTTCGTTCGCGATTGCGCGGGGCGAGACGCTGGGGCTGGTTGGCGAGTCGGGATCGGGAAAAAGCACGATTGCGCGCATGGTGCTGGGGCTGATTGAGCCGACGGCTGGGAGCGTCATCTTCGATGGCCAGCCCGTGACAGACGTGGCGCAGAGCCAGTTGCGCGCGGTGCGGCGGCGGATGCAGCCTGTGTTTCAGGATCCGTACGCCGCGCTGAATCCGCGGATGCGCGTGGAGGCCATTGTGACGGAGCCGCTGGTGATCCACGAGCGCGCGGTGAGCAAATCCGAGCGGCGGCAGCGTTGCGAGGAGTTGCTGCGGCAGGTGGGGATGGACGCGTCGGCGATGGCGCGGTATCCGCATGAATTTTCCGGCGGGCAGCGGCAGCGGATCAACATTGCGCGTGCGCTGGCGCTGCGTCCCGAGCTGCTGGTGCTGGACGAGCCGGTATCGGCGCTGGACGTGAGCGTGGGAGCGCAGGTGGTCAATCTGCTGCGGGATTTGCAGCGGGAATTTGGCCTGACCTACCTGTTTATTTCGCATTCCATGCCGCTGGTACGGTATTTGTCGACGAACATTGCGGTGTTGCGAGGCGGCAAGCTGGTGGAGTTTGGCAGCCGCGACGCGGTGTGCGATGCGCCGCGCGAGGAATATACACGGCGTCTGGTGGAAGCTACGCCTGAGTTGAAGGTAGGGTGATCGAGTTCTCAACCAATACAATCTTTACTGTGCACTCTTCGATTTTTCATTACATCTTTTTAGCGGGTGCGGCAGGCCTGGGCGGGTTGGTGAATTCGGTCGCGGGTGGCGGCGGGTTCCTAGTGTTCCCATCGCTGCTGAAGGTTGGCCTGCTGCCAATTCAGGCGAATGCGACGGGGACGGTGGCGCTGTGGCCGGGACAGTTCACGTCGATCGCCGGCTATCGCGAGGAAATCCGCAAAAACATGCGGCTGGTGATCCCGGTGGTTGTGGTGGCGGCAGTAGGCGGACTGGCTGGGGCGTTGACGCTGCTGCGCGGGAGCCAGGATTCGTTTCTGCGCCTGGTTCCGTACTTGTTTTTGCTGGGGGCTGGGGCGTTTTCGCTGAGCGGGCCAGTGTCGCGTCTGGTGCGGCGGCGCGTCGCTGAACACGAGGCGCACCCCGAGCACAAAACGCATATTGCCGTGATCCCGATGCTGCTGTCGCAACTCGTGATCAGCTACTACATCGGCTACTTCGGCGCGGGTGCGGGCCTGCTGACCCTCGCCGCGCTGGCGCTGTGCGGAGTGGAGCGCATCGCCGAGATGAATGCGCTGAAGGTGGTGTTGACCACCACGGCCAACGGCGTTGCGGTGATCACCTTCATCGTGGGCGGCGCGATTGAGTGGCGCTATTGCTGGTTGATGATGATTGCCTGCGCGGTGGGCGGCTATGTGGGCGCGCGAAATTCACGGCGGATCAGCGATCGCATTCTGCGGCCGGTCATCATTGTGCTGGGGTTCTCCATTGCGATTTACTTCTTTCTGCACCGGAGCGCGATAGGATGACGAGGCCTGGAGCGGCGATACGGATTGCGAGAAGAATTACGGGCTGCGCGCTGGCGCTGATGGCGGGCGCGGCTTTCGGGCAACACGGTTATGCCGGCTTCGATAAAAACGAATATCCGGGCGATGACTTACTGCCGGCGCTGCATCAGAAGTTTGCATTCACGGCGTATTGGCTGAACGATCCGCCGGGGATGCAGACGAATCCATGGGCAGGGAAGCGGGATGCGGTGCGAGCGGCGGGGTTTGGGTTTCTGCTGGTGTTCAACGGACGGCTGGATGCGCAACTGCATGGGCAGGATTCCGCAGAGTTAGGCCGCACGGATGCAGCGGAAGCGGGTGCGGCGGCGCGGCGTGAGGGATTTCCGGCGGGCGCCGTGATTTTTCTGGATCAGGAAGAGGGCGGGCGCTTGCTGCCGGAGCAGGCGGCCTACCTGGGCGCGTGGTTCGCGGCAGTGCGCCAGGAGGGATTTGGCGCGGGCGTTTATGCGTCGGGTGTTCCGGTGGATGGAATGTCGACGGCGCAGGATGTGGCGGCACGGTTTCCGGGCGTGGAACTTTGGGTGTGGGATGACCGGTGTCCGCCTGCGCCGGGATGCGCGGTGGCGAGCGAGAAGTCAGCAGCGGTGAAGAGCCAGTTATCGCATGAGCTGGTCTGGCAGTATGCGGTGACTCCGCGAAAAGTGGAAGATACCAAAGCGTGCGCAGCGACCTATGCAGCGGATAACAAGTGCTACGCGCCGGGGATGCAACACTCCGATGCCACTTACATTGACCTGAATGTGAGCCGGTCGGCGGATCCTTCACACGGACGCTGAGTTACTTCTCCGATGCGGGCGGTGCCAGCTGGAAGTAGCTTTCGGGCGGCCCGAGATAACTCGCGGGAGCGGAGGGTTGGCTGGCACCGGTTATGCCGGGGATGCGAATTGCGGGATTGGGGAAGGCGATGAGGAGCTTCTCCAGCACCACGCCGGGGTCGACCATGCGGAAATGGAGCGTGTGATAGCCGGGGGCCGAAATGTCGCAGGGAGTTAGGACTTTGCGGACGCCGTCACTGACGGCTTGCTCCCAGGCGTGCTGCGAGTTATCGGCGAGGGCGTCGACGATTTGGGGCGGCTGATCGTCGAACGATACGGCGAAGCGCAGGCCGCGGCCGGGAACGAAATTCATGGTGGGCGCGAGGGTGGCCTGAATGCTGCATTTGCCGCTGTCAGTGAGGAACATTCGGTACTCGAGCGTAGGTGAGGGGCCGGGAGGCAGGGCGCTCGGCGCCGTGACCGGAAGGATGGTCATGGCAGACAGGGTTGCGCCGTAGTTAAGGATGTTCGTCCAGCGTGTGTCACCGGTTGTCGTAGCACGGGAGAAATGCGCGGCCTCGATGGAGACATAGTGATTCGCTTCGTAAAAGCCATCGAGAGTCGCGCGTGTGGGTGACGCGGGGTTCACGGTTTCGACGCGGACGGTGACGGAGGGGCCGTCTTTCTGTTGGATGGTGATGGTTCCGGAAGTTGTGCCCTGCGGAGCGGTTGACCAATCGATGGTGACGGGCAATCGTTTGTCGAGCGCAACGGGTTGGTTGTCGAAGCCGACGTGAATCCAGGGCTGATCGGTGGTGACGGAGTATGTGAAGGGAGCGTCGCCGCGATTGAAGAGTTCGATGAAGTGCGTCTGCTGGTTGAGGGCATCGAAGGCAGGTAACGTCAATGGTGGAAGCGGGCTCGCGGATGCGAAGGGCGATCCTTCAACAGTGACGGCCATGTGCGGGCCGGCGAGCGGCTGCACCTCGGAGACTGCGGGCATGGCGTTGACGGGCGGCTCATTCCAGAAGGTGTAGCCGATGTGGGTCTGGTCCATCATGTGGTTCCACTTACCGCCGGCTACCTGGTGATTGTATTGGCCGGTGAGCGCGGCATCCGCAGCGAAGAGGGCGCGCGCATCGGCGGCCATCTGATTGGCAGAGGCGCGGCCCTGCGTGGCATAGAGATGGTTGCGGCCCGCATCGATGTATAACTCGTTGACGATGGCTGAGGCCTTGAGAGGGTAGAGAACTAACTCAAAGTAAGCGTCGCGGTATTGCGGGGCGAGCTGCTGACTGATGGTTTCGGCGCGATTGGTGAGGGATTGCCAGTCGCTGAAGACGCGGTCGGCCTCGCCGTAGTTGATGAGGCTGAATGTATCAGGCTCGAGTTGTTCGGGTTTGCGGCGGCTGTTGAATTTCGTGTAGGTCGACAGCAGATCGGCGATTTCCACGGCGTGTTCGGGACCAAATTCGCGGGCTGCCCACTGCTGCGTGAATTGCTGGAGGTTATCGGGATGGAACCGCGCGGGATCGCGAGCCATGGTGAGGAAGAACTCAATGGGGAACTCCATGGGCTTGAGGTCGCCGACATTGACCACCCAGATGCGCGTGGCGCCGTACTGCCAGGCGAGGTTCATCTGCTCCCACACTTTGGGGATGGGGTAAGTCAGCAGCCACTTATAGGAGCGCGGCCCGCCGACGTAGTCGAAGTGGTAGTAGATACCAGCGCCGCCGGAGCGCTTGCGTTCTTCGGCGGTGGGCAGGCGGCGGAGATCGCCCCAGTTATCGTCGCTCCAGAGCAGCGTGACGTCGTCGGGGACGCGCATGCCTTTTTCGTAGTAGGTCTGGACTTCTTTGTAGAGCGCCCAGACCTGCGGGACCTTTTCGAGATCGGGATTGACGGTTTCTTTCAGGATCTGGCGCTGGTCGGCGACGATTTTCTCCAGCAACTGCGTGTTGGCGTCGGCGGACATGGGTGTGTCGTCAACGCCGCGCATGCCCAGGGTTACGACCTGCTCGTAGTTTTTGTCGCGAGTCATGCAGCCGCGCCAGTGATCATCGATCTTCTGCGCGTTGGTGATGTAATTCCACGGGCCGTCGGTGCGCTTCCATTCCTTTTCGGCGCACATCATGGGCTCTTCGTGCGAGGTGCCCATGACGATGCCGTATTCGTCGGCGAGTTTCGCGTTGAGCGGGTCGTCGACGGCGAAAGAGTTATTCCACATGGCGGGCCAGAGGTAATTGGCGCGCAGGCGGAGGAGTAACTCAAAGACCTTTGTGTAGAAGAGATGGTTGTACCCACCGTATTTCTCGTTGACCCAGCCGGTGAGAGAAGGGGCTTCGTCGTTGAGGAAGATGCCGCGCCAGGTGACGGCGGGTTCGCCGACGATCCAGCGGCCGGGTTCGACGTAGAGCGAATCTTTGTGTGCGGCGGGGACATCGGCCCACCAGTACCAGGGAGAGACGCCGATGTTTTCAGAGAGATCGTAGATGCCGTAGATGGTTCCACGCTTGTCGCTGCCGGCGATGACGAGGGCGCGCGCGACGCCTGGGAAGGGATGATCGACGACCTGAGTGAGGGTCGATTCCCATTTGCCGCGAATGGCGCTGACATCGATTTTGTGCTCGCGGATGAGGCGATCGATGACGGCGCTTTTGCCGATGGTTCCAATGATGACGAGGTCATCGCGCGGCGGCGTTGCGGATTCGACGAGGGGCGCGGTCAGGCTAGTTACGCGTTGTAGGTCGCCGTCGAGATCGTGAGCAGCGCGCAGCACGCCGGGCCAGTCAGCCGGATCGACGCAGAGTTTGGCGATGATGCCGTCGCGTGCGAGAGAAAAGCTGCCGGGGGCGTTGGTGGTCTTTACATATTGCGGCTGGCCGATAGCCCAGGAGCGAGCGGGGAGCGCTGCCAGGGCAAGCAGGGCGCAGATTGCTGCGGCGGTGCGAAAGCGGAGCATGGGGGTCGAGACGGGAGGCCGCTTGTAAGGCGGATTGCGTCCCGAACAATATATGCCACGGCGAATTCGCAGAGCGAGACGCGGCTACTGAGCCTGAAAAATGGCGGCCTGTTTGGCGGGAATCGTGAGGGTGAGCTGCGAACCGGAGGCACGCACCACTGCGGACGATCCGATCTGGCCGGTGAAGGTGGTGCAGTTCTGGAGCGATGTGTGGTCGAGGTTGAGCTGCAGATCGCGGGGCTGATCGGAGTCGTTGACGGCGATTATGGAATGTTCGCCGCTGCCAGGGGCGCAGCCTTGCTGCAGGTCGGCGGTGCGGACGTAGACCATCGCGGTGGGATCGACGAAGAGGTCCTGCTGCAGGCCGGTGGCGAGGGCGGGATGGTGTTGGCGGTATTGAAATAAGGATGCGACCCAGTCGTGGACGTCGGCCTGCTCGGGCGTGCGTCCGGCTGCGGTGAAGGCGTTTTGCGGATCGCCGGGAAAGCCGCCGGGGAAATCGTGGCGATTGTCAGGGTCTCCGCCGCCGCGTATGGCGACTTCGTCGCCGGAATAAATTTGCGGCGTACCGCGCAGGGTGGCCAGCAGGGCGAAGGCGAGTTTGAGGTCCGCGACGGTGACGCCGGGCTGGGAAAGGAAGCGCGTGGTGTCGTGATTGCCGAGGAAGATGACGAGGCGCTCGGGGTGCGGATAGAGCCAGTCGTCGCGCAGTACATCTTCGAGATTGGTGAAGCCATCAGGGTGACCAGGCGTGGCGGCATCGTGATGCGCGAAGGCATTGCGGATGGCGAAGTAGGTGGGGAAGTCAAAGGGCGTGCTCAGACCGGTGTCGATGCCCTGATGTGTGACGCCGCCGGCGAAGAACGAAGTGATGACGGGGTTGCCGTTGAAGACTTCGCCCACAGTCGTCAGGTGCGGATAGAGGGTGTGCAGCTCGGCGTCGAGCGATTGCCAGAAGGCGCGGCCGACGTAGGGAAAGGTGTCGTATCGGAGGCCGTCGGCGCCGGTGCTTTCAATCCACCAGATCACATTTTGAATGAGGTATTGGCGGACGAGCGGATTCTCCTGGTTGAGGTCGGGGAGAACGTTGGCGAACCAGCCTTCGGTGACGTCGCGGCTCTGCTCGGGAGTGGCGTGGGGATCGACGAGGGCGGAGAAATGACGGTCGCTGGAGAGGAGGTGATGGTCGCGTGTGCCGTGGAACCAGTCGGGCGTGGGCGAATCGAGGGCCCAGGGATGGGCCGCGCCGACGTGGTTGGGCACGGTGTCGAGGACGAGCTTCATGCCCTTGCTATGGAGGGATGCGGAGAGGCTGCTGAGGTCGTCGAGGGAACCGAAGTGCGGATCGGTGCGGTAGAGGTCGGTGGCGCTGTAGCCGTGATACGCCTGGCGTCCGCCGTCGTTATCGTAGACGGGGGTGGTCCACAGGGTGGTGACGCCGAGTTGTTGCAGGTAGTCAAGGTGTTGCTGGAGGCCGCGGAAGTCGCCGCCATGCCAGCCGCGCGGCTGGTCGCGTTCAGCGGGTTGGGGATCGTTGGCTGGATCGCCGTCGGCGAAGCGGTCGGTCATGACGAGGTACATCACGTCCGATGAGGAGAATCCGCTGTGCGGCGCGGAGTTGCGACGGTTGATGGACCACGCAACGGATGCCGTACCGGAAGGTGCGGCGATGCGGATGCGGACGGTCTGGGGAGCCGCGTTTTGTTCATCGAGCCAGAGAAATGCGTAATGGCCGTTCGCGGAGATTTGCGATTTGGCGATGGAGACAGCTTTGCCGGCGATGGAAAATCTGGCGCCGGTGAGATGGCCGCCGTGCAGCAGCAGCATGGGTGAGGGCAGTCCTGCAAACCAATTGGGCGGATCGATTTTGTCGACGCAGGGAGCAGCGTTGGCCGGACTCGCGGCGCACGGCGGCAGCGAGTTCTGCGCGGCGGCCGGGAATCCGGCACAACCGCAGGCGATCAGCGCCGCGAAACATAGCAGCTTCACGAATTCTCTCCCGTCAGCAAGAGGGTTGGTTCCGAGTGGGATTCCCACAAGTCCGGTGCTTCAATTCTGTGGACCCCTGGCGCTCACGGTCGAGCCAAAGGAGACAGCTCGAGCAGCCGCAGCGCGGGACTGCGTTGGTTCTTCGTGGAAGCGAGGAGACCTTCATCCCGCGTCGTGACGCGAAGCAAGCGGTTCAAGAGAAAACAGAGCCGGGAAACACAGGAAGCTTCCCGGCTCCGCAAATTTAGAACGACAGCCGCAACGCGAACTCCATCTCGCGGTTGGTAGGTGAAAGGCGAGGATTGAGCAACTGGCCGAAGTCCCCGTTGTTGTAATTGGTGTCCGGGATCTGGAACTGCGGCGTGTTGGTCAGGTTGTACACCTGAGCGCGGAACTGCATTTTTGCCCGCTCCGTGATGCTGAAGTCTTTCAACACGGAGGTGTCCCAGGTGTGAGTTCCCGGCCCGGGGAACGCGTTGCGCTCCAGGTCGCCAACCAGCCCAGCGGGAGCCGTGAACGCTCCGGTTGGGCAGGTGATCCAAACGTCCCATGACACGCCGGTCTTGCAACCGCCGTGATAGTCCGGGCGTCCGTTGGGGCTGTTCGGGGCTCCCTGAATGTCCATCGGCGTGCCGGTGGCCAGCACAATGACGTTGTTCCATTGCCAGCCGCCCACGACTTCGTCGAGCGCCCTGGGCATGTCTGTTCCCAGTTGCCTTCCGCGACCGAACGGCAAGTCGTAGATGGCGCCGGTAGCAAACAGTTGGCGTTGATCGTTGTTCGCATTGCCGTACTGGTAGTGCAGCAACGGCGATCCGTTCGGTCCTACGAGGACGCCGTTGGGTGCATTTGCCAGCACGTCATCGGCGTTGTCCAGCGTGTGCGACCAGGTGTACGACCCGATGATCTGGAATCCAGCGGCCATTCTGCGCGTGACCTTTGCCTGCAGACCGTTGTAATTTCCGCTACCGATCATTGCATACTCGTTGATCTGTCCCACACCCGCAGCGTTGGTGGTGCCTCCGACCGGGAACCAGCTGGAGGTTGTGCCGAGGGCGTTTTGGTTGGCGTTGAATTGCATCGCGAGATTGCCCATCTTCGCTCCAACGTAAGCCACATCCACGGAAGTATGGCTGCCGAGAGCTTGTTCGACCTGGAGGTTCCACTGGTTAATATTCGAATTGGGGCTATTTTTCGGGTAGTAGACGACGTTGTCCGAGGAGGTAATGTCGGTCGGACTGACGCCGGCTTTTGAGGGTAGACTTCCGGTTGCGACGGTCGGATTATTGCTTCCGTTCGGGGCTGCTCCGCTCAGCGTGAAGCGGTAACCGGTCCCACACGTCGTGGCTGTGGGGCAAGCGTAAAAGGTTTGTGTCCCGTTCCAGTCTGGATTCTCTGAGAGTTCCTCGCCGACGCCGCCACGGTTCATGAAGTAGAACAAGCCGTAGCCGCCGCGGACCACCGTTTTGCCATTGCCCCACACATCGTATGCGAATCCGAGGCGCGGGCCCCAGTCATTGTGTGGCGTGTTAATCAGAGCATCGGGCCATCCCGAGGTTCCCGCTTCCACCAACTCGCCGGTCGCAGGATTGAAATTGGACATGTGGTTGTGAGCTTCGGTAGGCCAGCTCAGGATGTCGTAGCGCAGGCCGAGATTCAGGGTCAGTTTGTGGCTCACCCGCCAGTCATCCTGGGCGAAGAAGCCGTTTTCCCAGCTGCGCGTATCGTAGTACCCCGAAAAGGCGCCAGCCGCGTAGCCGCCCATGAATCCAGCCAGCAATTCAGAGGACTCATAGCCGGTAAAGGTTCCGTGACCGGAAGTGGGAGCCGGCATGCCGCCGTAGTCGCCATCGTCGATCCAGAAGTAGCCCTTGGCATCGTTGCCCTGATCCCAGTTCACATCGCGACGAATAATGCTGGCGCCGAACTTGGCAGTATGTTTGCCTTTGATCCAGGTAATCGCATCCGTAACCTGGTTGGTCGGCTCAATGATCAAATACGGACCACCATCGCCCACGTAGCTGAGGTTGCCGTACCATCCGCCGATAATCGGCATGCCGCCCAGCAGGGTAGACGTGTTGGCATTCGCGATGCCCAGCTTGGTGGCCAGCGGAACGCTCGCATCCGGCTGCTCGTATCCGGAAAGATCCCGAATCCAGCCGTAGTGGAATTCGTTAATCAGGGTACTGCTGAAGGTGTGCGTGTATCCGGTCGCGACCTGCCGCGGGTGCGACGGATTCGTGCCATTGCCTGACGGCAGGAAGTGCGTGGCATCCTGCAGGTACGGAATGTTGTCCAGGAAGTCCTGGCCCAGACTGTAACGGGCGAAAACCGTGTCTTTGGTGGATGCATTCCAGTCCACGCGCGCGTCGTAGTCGTTCAGGGTTTCAACGTTGTACACCGGACGCTCGAAGTTCGGAGAGTTCGCCGCTATATTGGCGCCGGAAATATTCGGATTGGGGAAAGCGTTCAGGTAATTCACACCGGCCGTGATCTGGTCGGCAGCCGGAACGATATTGATGTCGGCGCCGGGCAGGTTGGTGGTAGTGTCCCAGCCAAAAGGCAGGCAAGTTTGCGGGTTGTAGACGTATCCGTTGCCGGCGGCGAATTGCGGCAATACGGTGCCGTCTGCATAAAGGTTGGGGCAGATCGCCTGAATGGGAACCGTAGTCGCTGTTCCTGTCCCGCCCGGGCTGAGCAGTTCGGTGAAATTGCCCGTGCGCATCAGTGCCGTCGGTACCCGCGTGGTCGTAATACCGGCCGGCAAGCTTTGACGCCAGCCCTGGTAGTCTCCGAAGAAGAACAGCTTGTCTCTCCAGAGAGGTACACCGACCGCGCCGCCGAACTGGTTGCGACTCAATTCCGGCGTCGTTTGCGGACTCGATGTGAGGTTGAAGGTATCTGCGGCGCCAACTTTGGAGCGGTTGAACCAATACACTGCGCCGTGAATGCTGTTGGTACCGGATTTGGTGGCAACCTGTACGACGCCGCCGCCGGAACGGCCAAACTCAGCCGGTGGCGTGCTGGTCGTCGTCTTGAATTCCTGGATGTCTTCGATACTCGGGAAGATGACAATGGTGTTGACCAGGGACTCGTTGTTGTCAATTCCATCGAGCATGAAGTTGTTGGATTGCGGCGGTAGGCCGTCGACGGCCAGGGCAGCGGCGCCAGAATCGGCGTTGCGCCAGGTCTCGGCGTTATTATTCGGAGCGCTCGCATTATCGGAGTACTGGCCACGGCTCACGCCAGGAGTCAGCAGAGCCAGGGTGGTGAAGTTGCGGCCATTGAGAGGCAGATCGACAATTTGCTGTCCTTCGATCACTTCTCCAACGGACGAGCTCTGCGTATCGATCAGAGGGCTCGCCCCTGTGACCTGCACCGTCTCGCTCCCGGACCCTACCTGCAACTTGAAGCTGACTTCTCTCACCTGGTCAATTTGCAGGGAGATCGTGGTGGTTTCAGTGCTGAAACCCTGCTTCGTCGCCTCCACCTTATAGTTGCCAATGGGTACGGCGCTGACGACGAAGGTCCCGTCGGCCTGACTCTGGACCGCGACCACGCGGTTCGTCGCTTGATCGGTCACTTTAATGGTGGCATCGGGGATGACTGCGCCCGATTGATCGGTAATTGTGCCTACAAGTTTACCGGTGTCCGTTTGGGCTGACAGCCGCCCGACGCTCAGCGTCAGCAGGGCTGCCATCATCAGCGCGCCCAAACAGCGTCCCCATCTCATTGTTGTTGTCAAAATCATGTTGCCTCCCAAAAAGCCATTAGGCTCGCAGCAGCAATATGGTCCGCACACTGCGACGCCAGCGTGACTAGACTCGTTTACGGCAACGACCCGCAATGCACGGCGAGCCTTTTTTCAATCAAATGTGGATCACCAGAAAAGTGCCCCTGTTTCATGAGGATAGGCTGGCATTTCATCTGGCGGGACGGTACGGGCGTGCATTGACCAGGATGTATCAATAGAGTTACAAAGTAATGTCCTGCTTCGCGGGACCCATGTATGCCGATCCCAGCAGAGCATCAGGAAAAGACGGCGGCCCGATTCCGATTCGGATTATTTGAAGCGGACGCAGAGTCGGGAGAATTGCGTAAGTCAGGGATTCGCATCCGGTTACAGGCGCAGCCGTTCAGGGTCCTGATCTGTCTGTTAGAGCGTCCGGGCGAGGTGGTGACCCGCGAAGAAATCCAGCAGCGGTTGTGGGGTAACGATACGATTGTGGATTTCGACCACAGTCTGGGAACCGCTATCAATAAATTAAGAGAATCTTTGGGGGACTCCGCCGAGAACCCGCGGTTCATTGAGACGCTGGCGCGGCGCGGCTACCGATTTCTGGCCCCGGTGACGGTGGTGAACGGCCACCCGATGTTGGCCCCGGCGCAATCAGACGTGGATTTTGCCGCGAGCCTGACGGGTCTGGCGCCACCGCTGGCGCATCCCGAGACTGCGGCGGACTCGGAGAAAGCCCAGCGCGCTCGAGGGCAGAGCGGTGGCCGCCTGGCGTTTGCGGCACTCGCCGGTTGCGCGCTGCTGGCGGGCGGTTATATTGCGGGGATTTGGGGACGGGCGAACTACACACCGCCGCCTCGTGTGACCCAGGTGACTTTTTCTGGACGCGTTGGCCCAGGCGATCTGCTGTTTGAGAGCTTTGCTGGGACGGCGACGGACGGATCGCGTCTCTATTTCTCCGAAATTGAAAATGGCCGGGGTGTACTGGCCCAGGCGCTGATCGCTGACGGCGAGACGGGAGTCCTGCCACTTCCGGATGAACTGGCAGGGCCGTCGCTGGGAGACATTTCTCCGGATGGCTCGCGGTTGCTGTTGCGGAATCATCTGGCCACGGCTCCGGAGCAGGCGCTGTGGGTCGTCTCGACGATTGGCGGAGCCGCGCGGCGGATACCGGTGATTGTGGCGCACGACGCCACGTGGATGCCGGACGGCCAGCGGATTCTTTACGCGACCGGCGACGACCTCTATATCGCGCGCGATAACGGGAGCGACAACCACAAGCTGGTGACGCTGCCAGGCCGAGCGTTTTGGCTGCGCTGGTCGCCGGACGGCACGCGGCTGCGGCTGACGCTGCTGAACAGCGAGACCCACACCACAGCGTTATGGGAAGTGGCCAGCGACGGCAGCGGCGCGCACATGCTGCTGCAGGACTGGAACAACACACCGGCTGCGGAGTGCTGCGGGAGTTGGACCCAGGACGGCCGGTATTTTGTTTTCCAGTCAGCGCGCACCGGCGACAGCAACATCTGGGCAATCCCGGAGCACGGTGGTTTCTTCGGCGGACCAGCGGCGCCCATTCCGATCACCAACGGTCCGCTGGATTATCGGGGGCCGATCACGGAACGCAATGGCCGGCGCACATTTTTTGTCGGACTGGATTCCCAGTCGGAGTTGCTGCGCTACGACCGCAGCGCGAGTCTCTTTGTGCCGGACAGCGGCGGTTTGAGCAATGCGAAGCGGGTTGAGTTTTCGCGCGACGGCAACTGGGTAGCGTGGATCCGGCAGGACGACGGCTCCCTGTGGAGAAGCCGCGCCGACGGAACGGGCCGGCTGCAGCTGACGGGCCGACCGATGGAAGTGTTTATGGTGCACTGGTCGCCCGATGCGCGGCAACTGGTGATGATGGCGCGCCAGCCGGGCAAGCCGTGGAAGATGTACACGGTGGATGCGGACGGTGGCCATTTGCAGGAAGTGCTGAACGAGGATCGCAGCGAAGCGGATCCGGACTGGTCGCCGGACGGCAAGCAGCTTGTCTTCGGACGACTGCCAGATCTGATGGCTGAGGCATCGCAGCCTAAGGCCATCTATCTGGTGAACCTGGCGACGAAGGCGGTGACTACGCTGTCGGAGTCGAATGGATTCTTCAGTCCGCGCTGGTCGGCCAACGGGAAAACCATCGCTGCGCTGTCCATCGATCAGAAAAAGCTGATGGTCTTCGATGTTGCGACCCAGCGGTGGCATTTGCTGGCGGAGCAAAACATTGCCGATCCCGCGTGGTCGCACGACGACAGCGCGATTTACTTTCACGATTTCGCGCAGACGGATCAGCCAATTTATCGTGCGGTGGTGGCTACCGGCAAAGTGGAACGCGTGGCGGATCTGCACGATCTTCGCTCAGCGAATGTGGTCGATTATCGCTTCGCGGGCCTGGCGCCAGGCGATGTGCCGCTGGTGAGCGCGCGCATGTCGACTGCGAATATCTATGCGGCCGATTTGCCAAGGTAGCGCGGATTTTTGGGCGCGGTGCGCCGGTGAAAAGCGCAGGTAAAATAAGAGTCGATGGCCACTTCCCGCTCCGTTTCTTCTGATCTGCAGGCGATTGACAAGCTGCTGCACGTGGGTGGCCTCACGCCGCGCCGCCGACGCACGCAGGCGGGTTGGAGCGGGTCGTCACGGCCTTCCGAGCGGCCGCAGATTCAGCCGCAGACCGCGCGGCGCGTCGTGCAGTCGCGCGTCGAGATTGTGCGCGCGCCTGGTTGGGACGCGTGGCCGTGGCTGGTGCATGGCTTCAGCACACGGACCGGCGGCGTAACGAAAACGTTTCGGCCCGAACAACGCGCGGGTGAATTGAATCTTGGATTCACTGCGTCGGAGCCGCGCAACAACGTGCTCGAAAACCGGCGACGTTTTCTGGACGCGCTGAGAGCAGACGACGCCGACCTGATCACGCTGCGGCAGATTCATTCGTCTCTGGTGCGGCGCGTGCTGCGTGCCGATTTAAAACGCGAGCAGCCCTGGAAGGGCGACGGCTTTATGACCAATGCGCCCGGCGTGCTGCTGGCCATCCAAACTGCGGATTGCATTCCGGTGCTGGTGGTGGATGTGAAGCGCAAAGCGGTGGCCGCGTTTCATGCGGGCTGGCGCGGGGCGCTCAAGCGGATTGTGGAGAACGGCGTCGGGCGAATGCGCGCGGAGTTTCGCAGCCGTCCTCAGGATTTGGTGGCGGCGATTGGTCCAGGCATCGGCGGATGCTGCTATGCGGTGGGTGAAGAGGTGCGCAGCGAATTTCGCAGCCAGTTTGCATATGCGCCGGAGTTGTTCACCGAAGTTTCGGATTCCGATCCGGTACGCGAGAAATATCCGCTGCTGTTTTTGACGGCGCGCGCGCCTGGACACAGCAATCTGGGTCCGCAACTGCATTTGGATTTGATGGAAGCGAACCGGCGGCAGCTCCTCGACGCAGGCTTGCACGCGGACGCGATCACCGTGGTCGGCGACTGCACGCGCTGCCAGAACAACCGTTATTTTTCCTATCGCGCGGAACAGGGATTTACGGGGCGGTTGTTGTCGGTGGCCGGCGTGCGGCAGTAGCGGCGAATGACCTGTCGCCACTCACGAATTCGGGTTATTTCCCAAGGCTCTCGCAATTCCGAGTGACCGGCCGCGGCACAGTTCGTTGAAACATCGCATGCGCACCCTCTACAAGGGTCGGTGGTAATGCATCATTCGGGGCATGGGGTAACCACGCGGGAACTTGCTATATTGCAGTCGGAAGAAGATATGGCCGACTCGCTCACTGACGTTCTTGATGCCATGATTGCAGAGTCGCACGCCAACATTCGCCGGTTGAAGGGCTTTGCGGATCAGCCATTTTTCCCCAGGGCGCTCTATCCGTCCGTCATCAACGTCATGCAGGCGGAGACTCTGCGGCTCGACATGCTTCGGTTCGTCTACGAGGAGCTGGGCGAAGTATCGCCCCTCAACTTTGACCACGTTCCGTGACGACCCGGACGGTTGGTCTCAAGCCACCCATTCCCCAGTGCGCCGCCAACGCTGCGGAAAACACATCAAGCGCTTTTGCGACTGTTGGTGAATGACCGGCTATCCGGAACATTCGAGCTCAGGCCCCGGCCCAGATCCTGAACGGCCAGATGTCCGAATCGCCAACCACCCACTACAAAACGCAAACGGGTTATCGACACTCGCGCGGCCACGCTATATCGCTATTGAATTCGCTCGCGTGACTAACTGCGGACAAAACTTCGCGTTCGCGGTCCAAAATTTTGTCGAGGATCGATTACGCTTTCCCTGATGAGCCAAGCACTCGGGCAGCTAGTTCCGTACCCTCGACTCTCGCCCGGATTTTCCTGAATGCAATCTCACGCGAGGTCGAAGTGTCATCCGCAAAGGGAGCGAAGCCGCAGTCGTCCGTCGTTCCGAGCTGCTCGACGGGCAACACCGAGGCCGCTTCAAGAACGCGGTCGCGAACCTCGCTGACTGCCTCGACTCTCGGATCGATTGGATCGATGACACCGATAAATACGGTGTGCTTGGGTTTCAGCAATTGCCTGATGAGAGCCAGCACGCGTTTTCTATCCGGCTCGCTGGCCATCTGCAGATAAAAGCGGCCGGCCTTCAGGTGAAACAGTTCAGGCAACAGCCCCGCGTAATCGACATCCGCACTGTGCGTCGAGTCGTGATCGCCTCCGGGGCAAACATGGATTCCAATGCGCTGGCGGTCTTCAGAAGTAAAGCGATCGAGAACCCGGTTATTGAGAGCAACGAAGCTACGCAGCAGGCCGCCCGTCGGATCGAGCTTCAATGACAACCGGGCTTCGGTGAAGTCAATTTGTACGCTGGCTGCCCCGGCATCGAGCGCACCTCGAATATCTGCCTCGGCCTCATCCATCAGATCTGCGAGAAACTCATCTCGTGAATATCCTGCGATTGGCTCCGTTGGGTAGAGCAGGCTGAGGGCTGATGCGGAGATGACGGCCTGCTTGATCGGCAGGCCGGTGTAGCGACGGGCTGCCTGAAGAAATGTTGCGGCATGCACGCCATAACGGAAGGGCGCGGCAGTCAGGCGCGGTAATTGCCGCGTATGGCCATCCGCAAACGGGATGATCACTCCGTCGGGAGCAAGATTGGTCAGTCCGGAAAGAGGGTAGGTCGCGAAGCTGGGTTTGGTCTGCTCGCCGTCGGTAATGACCGGCGATCCGGTTTGCTCAAAATGCTCAATCGTGTTGCGCAGTGCTTCCGAGTATGCAGCTTCGAGCGCTGCCGCAGTCGTTTTCCCCGCCTGAGTATCGCGGATCGCTTCAATCAGTGAGGCCGGGCGCGGAATGCTTCCAATGGGTTCGGTCAATATTTCCATGAAGCGAAGTGTAATGCTGCTTTGAATCGTGGGCATCCATCGAAAGATCGACAAGCTCAGTTCATCCCTGACGTGACCGGAATGGCGATAGGCGGGATGATGTCGCGCGCCGGGCTGGGGCTCGCAACCGGCGTGGCCCCGGGGCTGCTGTGCGCGTGTTTTCTGGCGTTAAATCGCCGATGTGCTGATGGAACATGGCGACATCCGTGAAGGTTTCAGTCATGCGGGGATGATCGGCTGCACGGACATTGTGCGCCGTCGCGTCCAGGTTCCGGGGGCCCGACGCTCGCAGGGAAAGTATTGCCGACCACCCCGACATTACGACACACAAGTGCGTTTTGCGGTACTTATGTGTCCTCATGCGGTTCGGGTAGTCTTGAGGCTGGAGAAGTCACTTGAGCTTTACAAGGACTCAATCATGACGAACAGAGAAGCCGGAATCAAGGTAGTCCGAGAAATGATGGGTGACGAGGCAGCCGCAAAACTCGGCGCATCCGCTGATTCAAACACCTTCGGTGCTCCGATCGCTGCCTACGCGGTCGACCAGGTCTTTGCGGATATCTGGACTCGTCCCGGTCTGGACAGGCGCTCCCGCAGCCTGGTTTCGATGTCCGTCATGATTGCCATGCGTCAGCCCCATGAA
>DATHQV010000042.1:0-2395 GCA_035482355.1 Acidobacteriaceae bacterium
CATACAACCGGTATCAGGCGCTCCAACTGGAGCATGCCGCGCAGCTGCAGATGCACCTCGACGAGCAGAGGCGCCGGCTCGATGCCATGCAGGACGCGGCGCGGCGCGCCGGCATGCACACCGCGGTTTACGATCCGTAAAGCTTCTCGACGTCGCCAAACGTTAAGCCCTCCCCAATTTCCAGATTCTGAACGCCTGATTCTCAACTCCTGATTCTCAATTTCAGGACCCAGCCAGCGGCTGCTACACTTTCTTGCGATGCGCGTCAAAATTCTCGGCTCGGCCGCTGGCGGAGGATGTCCCCAGTGGAATTGTGCCTGCGCAAATTGCCGCGCCGTGCGCAGCGGGACATTTGCTGGCAAGGCTCGCACTCAGGCGCAGGTCGCCATCAGCGCTGACTCGCACACATGGTTTCTGCTGGGGGCTTCTCCGGACCTGCGGGCACAGATCGAAGCGACTCCGGAACTTCACCCCCAGTTCCAGCCCGATAAAAAAGATATCCGCCATTCGCCCATCGCCGGAGCCGTGTTCGCCAACGCTGACATCGACCACGTGCTCGGCCTGCTCCTGCTGCGCGAACTGCAGCCGCTCCGCGTCTACGCGACCGATTCCATCCGCCGGATTCTGACCGAAGACAATTCCATGTTCGCAATGCTGCAAAGAATTCCGGGGCAGGTGACCTGGAACACGTTTGCTCCGGGAGCGATCTTCTCACTCGAAAATGCCGCGGGCAAAGATTCCGGATTGCGCTGCCGCGCTCTCTCGCTGGGCACGCACTATCCGGCGTACGTGTCGCCCGCACGCCAAGGTAAACTCACTTTCGGTGAGGCGTCACTGGGACTGATCGTCGAATCGCCCGCCGGCAAGCGGCTTGCCTGCATGCCCGCCGTCCCGCAGATCGACGGCGCGCTGTTGCAGGAATTTGACTCCGTCGACGTTCTGCTCTTCGACGGAACCTTCTGGAGCGACGATGAACTGATCCGCACGCAAGGCAGCGGACAAACCGCGCGGCAAATGGGCCACGTTCCCGTCTCGTCCGCGGAAGGCAGTCTGAGTAAGTTGGCGGGAGTGCGCCGTCCACGTAAAATCTTTATCCATATCAACAACACGAATCCCATGCTAAACCAGGCTGGTCCCGAGTATCGCCTGGTGCGGGAGAGCGGCTGGGAAATCGGAGAGGACGGATGTCAGTTCGACCTGTAGATACCGGCCGAGGAGATGGTTTGCTGTCGTTTGACGAACTGCGCTCTCGCATGCGAGCGCTGGGCGAGGAACGCTACCACCACCGGCATCCTTTTCACCTGATGATGCACGAAGGCCGCCTAGGCCGCGGGCAACTCCAGGCCTGGGCCCTGAACCGTTACTACTATCAAAGCGTCATCCCGATCAAGGATTCAATTATTCTGTCGCGCGGCGCCGATCCCTTCTTTCGCCGCGTCTGGCGCAAGCGCGTAATCGATCACGACGGAGATGCGACCGCTCACAATGAGGGCGGCATACTGCGCTGGCTGAAACTCGCCGAAGCGACGGGGCTCAACACCGATCAAGTCCAGGCCGGAACCGGCATCCTCCCCGCAACGCGTTTCGCCGTCAACGAGTACCTCAACATCGTGCGCAGCCGCAGCCTGCTCGAGGCGGTCGCCTCGTCGCTCACGGAGCTGTTCTCACGCGACTTGATTACGCTGCGCATGGAAAAGTTGCGCGAGCACTATCCGTGGCTCTCCGGCGGTTTGGATTACTTCGAGGCACGCCTGACGCAGGCTCCTGAAGACGCGAAATTCGCCATTAATTATGTGTTCGAGAATGCGAAAACGCGGGCCGAGCAGGAACTCGCCATCCAGGCCTTGCGCGACAAGTGCGACATTCTGTGGGCGCAGCTCGACGCGCTCTATTTCGCCTACGTGCAGCCCGGCTGGCCACCGCCCGGCGCTTTTCTCATGAGTGAGAAGGAAGCCTGACCGTGGCGCCTCCTGCTGACTCAAGCCAGCCTCGCCTCGCCGCAGGATGCCGCTGGGGTGCGTCGACCACCACTGGCAGCGAAGAGAACCGCGTCATCCTCTTCCCCGAAGGCGCCATCAAACTGCAAGGTACAGGACGTCAGGTGCTGGAGCAATGCGACGGCCAGCGCACCTTCGGCGAAATCATCGCCGAACTGCAGAAACAGTTCAGCGCAGCGGATCCGGAAAAGGTCCGCTCGGACATCAGCGCATTTCTGGAACAGTTGCAGAAGAAGCGAATCGTGGATTACTAGCGGCTCACATGCTATAGTGTCACTAGGTAACACCTTGGAACACCCGCATGCCGAAGCCCTCCACAACCAGCCTGAAACTCGATACTGAGGTAAAGAAGCGCGTGCAACGGCTGGCCGCTGCTCGACGCCGGTCGCCTCACTGGC
>DATHQV010000043.1:0-20987 GCA_035482355.1 Acidobacteriaceae bacterium
CATCGGTACGATTGGCCACGTTGTAGAAATTCTGCACGCACACGAAAGGCGCAATCGCCTGCGCCTCCGCAATTTGCGCCGGGCTGAAATTGCTCACGCCGAGCTGTCTGATTTTCCCCTGCTCCTTCAACTCCGCAAGCACCGTGTAGGAGGCTTCGATCGACTCGTCCGACGGCCCCAGGATCCCTCCAACCCGAAGATTCACCACATCCAGCACGTCCAGGCCGAGATTCCGGAGATTGTCCTCGACGCCGCTGATCAGTTCCGCGCGGGAAAGCGCGGGAAGCCACGAGCTGTCTTCGCCGCGCCGCGCGCCCACCTTGGTCACAATGGTCAGGTCCTCGCGATAGGGATGCAGCGCCTCTTTGATGATCTGATTCGTGACGTGTGGGCCGTAGAAGTCGCTGGTGTCGATGTGATCCACGCCCGATTCAACGGCCTCGCGCAACACCGCGATCGCCTGGGCCCGGTCCCGCGGAGGCCCCCAGACATGCGGGCCGGCCAACTGCATTGCCCCATACCCCATCCGCTTGACCGTCGTGTCAGTTCCATGAAAAGTAAACGTCCCGCCAAGATGATTCCGCTTCACCATTGCATGCCCTCATTTCTATTTTCGCGATTCGGGATTTAGACGAGGCAGGTCCCCGATTCGATCTTTGCAATCTCCGCCAAGCTGCCATCGCCGCCTCATTCTGCCCCACACGCTATGCTGGAAACACCATGTCGACGAACCCCACCAACCTCTCCTCGCTCCGCATCGCGGTCCTCGGCGCCGGCAAAATGGGCGGCATCCTGCTCCAGGCGTTCCTCAAGCAGCAAATCCTCTCAACGAGCAATCTGTTCGCCACCGTCGCCCACGCTGAAAAGGCTCAGGTTCTCTCCGCGCAGTGGGGCATCGAGGTTTCCACCGACAACCTCGCCATCGCGCAGAAAGCCGACATCCTGCTGCTCGGCGTCAAGCCGTTCCAGATTCCCGCGCTCGTCGAATCCATCCGCCCCGCGCTCACGCCGGAGAAGCTGCTCATCTCCTTCGCCGCGTCCGTTCGCACCGACGCCATCGAGCAAGCCGCGGTCGAGGAAGTTCCCGTCATCCGCGCCATGCCCAACACGCCTTCCATGCTCGGCGCCGGCATCTCCGCGCTTTGCCGCGGACGCTTCGTTGAACCCCGACACATGGCCCTGGCGGAAAGCCTCTTCGCGACAGTCGGCCGCACGGTGATCGTCGACGAGAAGCACATGGACGCGGTCACCGGTCTCTCCGCCAGCGGGCCTGCTTTCATCTACATTATTCTCGAATCGCTCGCGGAAGCGGGCGTCAAAGTCGGGCTGCCTCGCGACATCGCTACGCTGCTGGCTGCTCAAACAACTTATGGGGCGGCTCGGATGGTCCTCGAAACTGGGTACCACCCTGCGCTGCTCAAAGACGCGGTTACGACTCCTGCAGGGTGCACGATCGACGGCATATTGGAGTTAGAGGAGGGCGGTTTGCGCGTCACTCTAATCAAAGCGGTGATGCGGGCGACGCAGCGCGCGAAAGAACTGGCCGCCGGCTGAGCATTGACGGGCGCGTTTCGTCGAAACTCACTGGCCCTGCACGCTCAATGTCGCGGTTGCGCCGACGCGACTAAAATCAACGCAGGGCTTTTCTCTCCCGTGACTACCTCCGCCGCCATCCCCGCCACCACCGCGCAGCCGCCCAGATCCCTGCGCCGTTTCGCCTGGGGCGTGTTGGACTACAACGTCGCCGTCATCGTTTACGGATCAGCCGTGCGCGCCACTGGTTCGGGCGCGGGATGCGGCGACCACTGGCCTCTCTGCAATGGCACCCTGGTCCAACACCATCCCGCCATCACTACCCTCATCGAGTTCGCGCACCGCGCCACGAGCGGCGTCGACCTTCTCTGCGTCCTCGCCCTCTTCTTTTGGGCGTTTGCCGCCGCGCCACGCCGCCACGCTGCTCGCGCCTGCGCCGTCGCCGTCCTCGTCCTGACCTTCAACGAGGCTCTGCTCGGCGCGCTCCTCGTCCTGCTCGGCCACACCGCGCAGGACGCTTCGCCTTCACGCGCCGTCTACCTCGCGCTGCACCTGACGAATACGCTGCTTCTGCTGGCCGCTCTCACCCTGACCGCACATTTCCTCTCCCGCCGCAATGACGCCACGCGCGACCATCTCACCCTCCGCTCTCCTGCGCTCGCTGTCAGCGGCCTCATCGCCATTCTTCTCGTCGGGGTCACCGGATCGCTCGCCGCACTGGGCGACACTCTCTACCCCGCGCGCAGCCTCGCTGCCGCGCTCGCACAGGATTTTGCTCCCGGCAGCTCCTGGCTGCTGCGCATCCGCTGGGTGCACCCCGTGGCCAGCGTCGTTGCGGGAGGGTTCGTCGTGTGGCTTGTCTATCGCACCTGGAAGCGCGTCGACCGCACGGGCCGGCCCATCGCCCTGGCCGTTGTTCTGCTTCTCGTCCTGCAAATCCTTCTTGGCGTTGCCGACGTCACCTTGCTCGCGCCCACCTGGCTCCAGATGTCGCACCTGCTCGGCGCGGATTTACTCTGGATCGCCCTCGTCATCCTCTCCGCCCGAATCTGCTTCGTTTCCAAATCCAATCCCGCCTGATCCATCAGGCTTCGTGACGCAACGCGGTGACGGGATCGAGGTTTCCGGCACGCGCGGCGGGCAGCCACGCGGCGAGCATCGCGACGGCGGCAAGCAGCAGCACGATCACCGCCAGAGGAGCGGCCCCGAACGACGTCTTTGTGAACATCTGGAAGCGCACCAGGCGCTCGATAAGCAGACTGCCAACGAGTCCGACCGCGAGGCCGAGGGACGCGAACTTCGCAACGATAAGCAGGATCAGTTTGAGAATGTCGCCGCGTTTGGCGCCAAGGGCCATGCGCACGCCGATCTCCTGCACGCGCTGGGTGACGTTGTAGGAAATGACGCTGTAGATGCCGATGGCGGCGAGCGCGAGACCCAGCCCGGCAAATGCGCTGAACAGCGCCATGAAGAAGCGGGGCTGCTGCGTTTCCTGGCTGAGCCTTTCGTTCAGGGTTTCCGGCTTACCGACGGCCAGGTCTTTGTCGAGGTCGCGCGCCTTGAGCCGCACGGCGTTCACCAGGGCCAGCGGATCGCCCGTAGTGCGCACGGCAAGCTCGCGCTGAGGCGGCGCAAACATCGTATACGGCAGGTAGACGGCCGGGAATACTGCCCCGCCCAGCCCATCGTTTTTGATGTCGCCGATGACCCCCACAATGGTCACGCTCGCAGCGACTCCCGGAGCGGGGAGCACCTGTGGGTCGTCCGCAGCCTGCGTCAGGCCGTCGATCTGCATGGCGCGGCCGATCGGGTCCTGGCCGGCGGGCCAAAGGCGGGCGGCGCTCTCATTGATGAGCGCCACGCGCATACCGCTCTCGATTTCCGCCTCGGTAAATTCGCGTCCGCGGTTCAGCGGAATGCCGAGCGTCTGCGGATACCGGCTGCTGACGAGGGCGAGCTCGACCTGGCGGCCGTCGGTGCGCGGTTGCCCGGCGATGGTAAACGGGGACCGAAATCCGCTGTAGGGCAGGCCTTCGTTGCCGATTTCCGCAGCCTGGACGCCCGGCAGGTTCGTAACGCTTTCGAGCAAACTGCGGTCGAGCGTATTGCGCTGTTGCCACGTCGGGTAGCGCTTCGGCGCGAGCGTTACATCGATGCGCAGCACTTTCTCGGGTTGAAACCCGGGGTCGGTGTTCTGTACCTGCATGAAGCCGCGCACCGCGAGGCTGGCGCCGGCCAGCAGGATGACGGACAACGAAATCTCGGCGACCACCAGCCAGCTGCGCATGGCTCCGCCGCGCAGAGTGCCGGTTGCGCCGCCTCCGCCGTCTTTCAGCGTGTCCACCAGATTGGGCCGCGACGAGCGGAGCGCCGGCGCGAGGCCAAACAGAATGCCGGTGAGCATGGAGACGACCAGCGAGAAGAGCAGCACATAGCCATTGATGGTGATGCGCGCTTCATTGGGCACGTAGTCCGGCGGGATGAGCACGACGATGAGGCGCGTGGCTCCGAGCGCGAACAGGACGCCCAGCGCGCCGCCGACCACGGAGAGCAACACGCTCTCCGTGAGTAGTTGACGGACGAGGCGGCCGCGCCCGGCGCCGATGGCGAGACGCATGGCGATTTCGCGGGCGCGGCCGGTGGTGCGCGCCAGTTGCAGATTCGCCACGTTGACGCAGGCGATGAGCAGCAGCAGCCCGACAGCGGCAAGCAGCAGATGCAGGCTCTGGCTCATGTCGCCGCTGGCCACGGTAATGTCCATGTAGTTGAGCAGGATGGTGCGCAGCGTTCCCTTCGGGTAGTCGTTCGGGCGCTCCGCGGCGAAGCGGATGTTGAGCTGGTTAAGCTGCTGCTCGGCGGCGTGTTGCGTGACGCCGGGGGCGAGCCGCACGATGACGGCGAGGCCGGTCGGATCTTTCGGATCCATGCGCAGGGGCAACCAGAATGACTCGTTGGTCCACCAGCCGAAGCGCGGTGGCATGACGCCGATGATGGTGTGCGGAACGTCATCGAGCGTGATGGTGCGGCCGATGGCGTGAGGATCGCCCGAGAAGAAGCGCTGCCAGTATCCGTAGCTGAGCACCACGACCGGCGCGGGCTCGCCGCCGGGTCCGATATCGAAGGGCTGAATGGTTCGCCCGACGAGCGGCTTCACATCGAGGAAATTAAATGCTCCGCCGGTGAGAAAGACGCCGTAGAAATTTTCGGGATTGATGCCGCCGGTCATCATTACCGGCTTGACGCTGGTCGCCATGGTATCGGCGAAGGCGGGCAGTTTTTGAATCTCAGTCAACTCGCGCTGGGTGTACCAATGCCAGCCGCGAACGGCGTCGTTTGGGCCCAGCACTGCGGGCGCCCAGATTTTGTCGGGCTTCGCGTATGGGTAAGGGTCGATCAGAACGCCGTAGACCACGCTGAACAGCGCGATGCTTGCGCCCACGCCCAGCATGAGCGACAGCAGGGCCACGACGGTGAAGCCGGCGTCCTTGCGAAAGCTGCGCAGCGCAAAACGGATGTCCTGCCAGAGCCGCTCCGGCCAGAGCCATCCCCATGCCTCGCGCGACTGATCCCCGGCCTGCGGAGCGCTGCCGAACTTCCGCATCGCGGCCTGCCGGGCTTCGAGCGGGGACATGCCGGAGTCGATGTTCTCCTGGGTTTCCAGGTCAATGTGCTGCTGCATCTCGTCCTCTAAACGTTTCCTGCGCAATTCCTGCTGGTTCATGGCGCGATCCTCGCTTGAGACTTTATGGGGCCTAGGAATTCTGGTCCGGCAGCGGAGCAAGCATCCGCGCGATGGCGCTCGAGAAGCGCTCCCACTTCGACGTCTCCGCCGTCAGCTTTTTTCTGCCCTTCGCGGTGAGGCGGTAAAACCTGGCCTTGCGATTGTTCTCGGAGAGGCCGTCTTCCGCGACGATGAGCCCTTGTTTCAACAGCCGCTGCAGCGCGGGATAGAGCGATCCGTGCCCCACCTGCAGCACTTCTTCCGACCTTTGCTGAATGATGCGGGCGATGGCATGCCCGTGAGCCGGCCCGAAGGCGACGGTCTGGAGAATGAGCAGGTCCAGGGTTCCCTGCAGGAGTTCGAGCTGGCTTTCCATCTCTCGGGTCGTCATTCGACCTGAAGATAATGCCCGTTCAGGTCGAATGTCAAGGGGAGGGTCAGAAACTTGCTTCCCCACGCCCCGCGGATTAGATTGCAGTGTGGCGTTTTTCCGTTGAAATCCGCCCGAGTAAATCGATTCACACGCACCAGGAAGGCTCCCGTGACATCGCCCGCCGCACTCACCGATTCGCTCCGCTCGGAACTTGAAGTTAAGCAATCCCGCCTCACCGCGCTGATGGAGGTGAACGGCTGGTCCGCCATCCTGATCAGCCGCCACGAGAATATTGCCTGGGCCACGGCTGGCCGCGTTGAAGCGCGGGTTGCTCTGGGGACGGAAACTGCTGTGTGCTCCCTGCTCATCACGCGCGCCGGCAAGCGCTACTACATCGCGCCCAACAACGAAGCCGCGCGGCTCGCCGATGAGGAGTTCGCCTCGCTGGGCATGGAGCCCGCCATCTATCTGTGGTCCGACGGAGACGCGGCTTCGGATCTGATCCGCAAACTCGGCGGCTCTGAAATCGCTTGCGATACAGCCGCGCCGGGGAGCCCGACCGGCTACTATCCCGTAGCTCTCACGCCGCTGCGCACGCCGCTGCTACCGACCGAGTGCGAACGGTTTCGCACGCTCGGCGCGGCTGTCGCCGCATCCACCGCGCGGGTGCTGAAGACCCTTGCGCCCGGCGTCACGGAAGATGAAATGGCTGCGCGGATCGCTGCCGATCTGCTTACCCAGCACATCACGCCCTCGGTGCTGCTGATGGCCACCGACCAGCGCATCTTCCGGTACAAGCACGCTGTTCCCCGCGCCGGCGTCCTCAAAAACTACGGCATGCTGAACCTGTGCGCGCGGCGCGACGGCATGGTTATTTCCATCACCCGGTTCGTCCACTTTGGACCCATGCCTTCCACTCTCGCCGCCAATTTTGAGAAATCCGCGCAGATTAACGCAGCGCTGCTTCACGCCACCCGCGCCGGCGCGACCTCCGGGCAGCTCTATGCTGTCGCCGCCAAAGGCTATGCCGATGCCGGCGTTCCTGACGAAATCAACCAGCACCATCAGGGCGGGCCGTGCGGCTACGTCGAGCGCGACTGGGTCGCTACACCGTCGGGCACCGAACGCGTTGACGCGACGCAGGGATTCGCATGGAACCCCTCGCTCCAGGGCGCCAAGGCCGAAGACACGGCGCTTTTGCAGGATGGCGCGATCGAGATCGTCACGGCCACGCCGGACCTGCCGGTCATCGAGACAGAATTAGAGGGAAAGCTTTATCGTTCCGCGGGCGTCTATCTGCCCTAGCCGACCGTCGACGCTGACTGCTTTCCCGCCGGCCTTCCCGGTTATGGTGGGGAAATGCAAAAATAATCGCGGCCTTCCCATCCATCCGTCCGGACAAGTTTGTTGTCCTCCCAAACGCCGGGGGTAATCTCTGACCCCCGGTGCTTTTTGCCTGGAAGACTCAATCGCGCTGCATGCAAACCCCGGCCATTGAGCATTTCTGACCAACCATTCACGACCCCCCTGCCTCATACTCGTGACGCTGCGTATCGTGCGCCAGGAGCAAAAGCCTGCGCAACGCGGTTCGAGAAGGTTTCACAATGCTCATTCTCATCATCGTTTTGATTCTGGTCTTCGGCATGGGCGGAGGCTATTACGGCCACAGCCGCTGGGGTCCGCGCGGCGGCGCAGGCATCGGCCTTGGAACCATCCTGATCATCCTGCTCATCTGCTATCTGCTGGGTCTTCTCTAAAGCGCAAGTAAGATCGTTCGGCGGGCCACGTATCTGCCAACTTTTGGCAGATGTGGGAATGCCCGCCGCGAGGGGCAGCATTTCTGAAGCCTGTCCTCACCCGTACACTCGCGATTCTGTCCCATCCCCCATCCCACTCGCGGGCCTCGCGCCCTAACGTTGTTTCTGCGAGGTCACTATGCGAAAGCTTCTCATCCCAATCCTGCTCTGCACCGCGGTTGCCGCGGCGCAAACGGCGGCCGTCCCGGCTTCCGCTCCCAGCGTCACTTATGTCGGGGGCACGCTCACCACCCCAACCCCGGGCTCCACAGCCTCTCTCGAATTGTCAAACCCGGACGCGCTTGTTCTGCACACGCCGACCAGCACGACCAGCATTCCCTGGAAATCCATCACCCAATGGGGCTGCTTCCGCAAAAATACGCACGAGCTCGGCGTGCTGCCCATCATTGCCGCCGGCCTGTTTGCAGCGCGCATGCACGACCACTACTTCCACCTGGCCTGGCAGGATGAACAGGGCCACGATCAGGCCGTCCTGATCCAGGTGCCGCCCGCGCTTCCAAAGACGCTGCACGTCGTCCTTGAAGCTCACACCCCGATCAAGCGCATGGGCTATTCACCCGGAAACGGGGATCCTGAGTAGCTGAAGTTACTCGCTGCCAAAAGATGCGGCCGACGCTCGGCGCCGGCCGCATCGTCTTTCCACAGCGACTACGAGTGGCAGCACGAGCCGCCGGTTTTCTTCGGCTCGATGTATCCCTGCTGGGCGTCGACGAAATACCCTTCCGCGTACTTGTCGTGATGCCGAACCCAGGCCATGGTGAAGTTCAGGCCCGCTTCGTCGCGCCCCTTCGGTACCAAATCAAGGAAGTTATACGTGCCGACCAGAATGTCCAGCCCGCGCGCATAGGTCGAGTAGGTATGAAACACCGTCCCGGCCGCATCCTTCGCAAACACGCTCAGTCCCGGACCTTCTTCGCTGAACGGCGGCGTCGACGCGTAGTTGTATTCCACCTGGCCGCTGGCTCGTTCTTCCGGCGTGAACGAGACGTGGTAATCGAAATTGAAATCGCTGCCGAACGACGACACCCACTCGAATTTCCAGCCCATCCGTTTTTTGAACGCCTCAATCTCAGCGAGGGGCGCGTGCGAAATCACCACCAGGGTAGTGTCGCGATTGGCGAGATGCACGGTCATGCCGTCAAAGTGATCCGCGAGATACGAACAACTGGGGCAGCCCGCTTCCCAGCCCGGCCCGAGCATGAAGTGATACACAACCAGCTGGCTGCGCCCGTCAAACAGGCCGGCGAGCGTAACCTTGCCCCGGGTCGAATCGAATTCGTACCGCTTCTCCACCTTTTCCCACGGCAGAGCGCGGCGCTGCTGACTGAGTTCATCACGCAGGCGCGTGAACTCTTTCTCTTTTTTCAGAAATTCAGTGCGGGCCGCAAGCCATTCGGCATGCGAAACCACATTCGTGCGGACTGCTTGAATCGTGCTGCTAGCCATGGTGATCCTCCTTCGCTGGGGTGGAAACGGGTTGAGTTGCGACGGCGCTCTTCACGCCAAATTTCTTCGCTGCGATGGCCGCCAGTCCGCCCGTCGAGGTGACGCTGCCGGCCAGGAGCGCTGCGGTTGCAATGCATACGGGACACATGGACTTCTCCTCATGCGCGATTCGCCGATCGCGCGTCATGCTTCGGGGCCCGGCGTTCGTTCGACCGTTATTTTTGCTCGGCGTGCCGGCGCACTCTTGCGTGCATCGACGACCAGCCCTCGTTCATGCCGGCTCTTTGGTCGTCCGTCAACAGGCCGAACGCGGAATGCCGGAAGGAAATGAGCGTGCCGCCCGGTTCTTCTTTCAGGCGGTACTGCACGTTTGAAAGAAACGGAAAAGACGCAAACAGGGGTCCGACGAACTCCAGCAGCGCGGGCCGCTTGATGGCCTTTACATGCGCCCACAGGTGCCCATCGTCGTTGCCGAGATCGCGGTACCAGCGGCCACCCGGCCACGGTTCAATCTTCATGTTGAGCGACTTGCCGTCCGGCGTCTCGTTACCTGGCCCGAGTTGCTCGAGCAGCGCGGCAAAGGTGACATCCAGAGGCGCCTGGACGTGGATTTCCTGGTTGATCGTGATGGACATCTTCTCGAGGGTCAGGTCTTGAACAGCGGCTTCGCTCGGCATCGTCATTTCTCCTTGGGATTCGGATCTGGGGATTGCAGTTCAATTGAGCCTGGGGATTTCAGTTCGGCTGAACCCTGGCGAACCATCGCTTCCGCGCGCTCTTTCACCCGGTTCAACTGGTGCTGCCAGTAGCGTTCAAAGGTGCTCGCCCATTCATACAGGGGCCGGATCGCTTCGGCGTTCGTCCGGTAGAGCTTTTGGCGACCCTGGCAGCGCATCCGGACCAGCCCCACGTTGCGCAGCACGCGCAGGTGCTTCGAAACGGATGGCTGCTCCAGGCCCAACGCCGTCACAATGTCGCCCACCGGCCGCTCACTTCCGGCAAGGTAACTGAGAATTTCCCGGCGCCGCGGCTCAGCAACCGCGTTAAAGGCGTCCGAAGTAGTACTCGCTCTGGCCATGGCGAAACATTACATACCCATATAGGCATATGTCAAGTCGAAATGTTTGGCAGCCCGAAAAAGCCCTCTTTATGCCCTGCTTTTAGCCCAGACTCGCGACACGGCCCGAAGGACCGCCTTGGCCGGAGCCACGCCATCGTCGCCGGAAAACACCACTTCACCGATCCGCTTCACCTGCGGGCGGTAATACCAACGGGTCAGCAGACAAAGGTAGTCGGAGACGGGTCCGGACGCGCCGCGCCGCGTTGTTGGCGGAGCCAGTTCGGCCAGCGCCTGCTCCAGCCGCTGTTCCAGTTCGTCGCGCGAGGCCATGGTCACCACCGGCGCCTCCAGCGGGACCGCCTCAGGGGCATTGACTGGCTGCGCGAACAGCGATGTCGATCCCGCGGCCTCGTTGGGATGCCGCATCCCCACCACCGAATACAACGCTGGCCCCCGCAGGCGGCCTTGCACGAGCGAGAACAGCGCAACCGCATCCGGCTCGGCCGTCGGCTGCACGATCACGCCATCCAGATGCGCCAGCGGACGCACCACTTCTGGCGCTTCCGCGGCCACTGCTTCCGCCTTGGTGAGGCGGGCGTGCAGCTCGGCCGCCTTCTCAAACTCGAGCAAATCCGAAGCCGCCTCGCGCTCCTGGCTAAGCGCGCTCACCATGCTTGCTCCGCGCGTGCGCAGAAAGGCCCGCACCGCTGCGGCTTCTTCGGCGTAGCGGTCGTCGGTGCACCCTTTGAAGCAGGGAGCCAGGCACTTCTTCATTTCGGAGTAGACGCATCCGGGAAATTCCGGATCGGGATGCAGTTCCTCAATGCAGCGCCGCAGCTTGAACAGATCGAGCATGTCCTCAAGGAAGCGCTCGGCCGCCGCGCGCGACGGAAACGGACCATACAAATCGTCCATACCCGCTTTGGAAACATGGTTGGTCACGTAGACGCGCGGATACGCGTTCTCGACGGTCATGCGGAGCAGAAAAGGGGCGCGCAGGTGGAGACGCTTCCGCACCCGTTCGCCAAACATCGCTCGCGAACCTTCATAGAGCCGGAGCCACATTTCAAAGTCGGAACCGGTCAGCGCGTACTCGACGCGCGCCACGCGGCCCGCGAGTTGCAGGCGCTTCGATTGCTCGGGTCGTGCATCCAGAAGACGACGAATCCTGCGGCGCAGGTTTGGTGTTCGGCTGACGTACGGCTCGGCCCGCTCATCTTCGCCGAAGAGAGCAAACACGCCTGCCGCTGTGGGAATTGCATCCCACGCCGGGTTCGCTGGATCGAACGCCAAGGTTTGCGGAAACATTACTCTCCGGCGATTGTCATTCCATCAATTCGAAGGGTGGGAGCAGCCGTCGCTCCGCGAAACACCAGGTCATTTCCAATGGCAGTGATGTTGCGCAGCATGTCGTTAAGATTGCCGGCAATTGTGATCTCGTGCACAGAGTAAGCCACTTCGCCATTCTCAATCCATAGCCCCGCTGCGCCGCGCGAGTAGTCGCCCGTGACCGGATTCACGCCCTGCCCCATGAGCCGCGTGACATACAGGCCGCGCTCAACGCCGCGCAGAATCGCATCCGGCGACTCGCTGCCCTCCTCCAGAAAGAGATTGCCGGCATCGAGATACGGATTGCCTGCGAGGCCGCGGCCTGCATTGCCGGTGCTCTTCATGCCCAGTTTGCGGCCCGCATAGGTATTGAGCACATAGTTGCGCAGGATGCCGCGCTCCACAATCACCGTGCGCCGGCTCGGCAAACCTTCAGCGTCGAATGGAGACGTGCCGAAGCCGCCGACGATCGTTCCATCGTCGACCACCGTCACCGATTCCGCCGCGACCTGCTGGCCGAGCTTGCCGGTAAAGATCGAGGCTTCCCGGTAGATTGCGTCGCCGGTGGCTGCGTCGAAGATGGAACCCACTAAACCGCGCGCCACCTCCGGCGCGAAGATCACCGGAGCCTGTTGGGTCGCGACGCGTCGCGCGTCCAGCATACGCAGCGTCCGCCGCGCGGCTTCCTGCCCGACGGCCTCAGGTTGATCCAGATCGCGAAACGCTCGCGCCTGCGACCACCAGTAATCCCGCTGCATCTCGCCATTCTGGCTCTGCGCGATCGGACTCGCCGCAATGGAGCAATACGACGACCGATACTCGCCGGCAAATCCGCGGGAGTTGGCAAAAATCCGCTGTCCTGTTGCCGCATCGAAGCTGGCTCCATCGCTGTTCACCAGCCGCGTGTCAACGGCCATCGCCGCCGCCTCCGCGCGCCGCGCCAACGCAATGCGCTCTGGGGGCGGCAGCGAATAGACGTCTTCGTGATACAGCTGCAGGTCGCCGTCCAGCTGGCCGAATTCGCCCAGCTCAGCCAGCCCTGCAAACGGATCGACGGAAGTGACCTTTGCCAGCGCGACCGCGCCCGCCACTAAGTGTTCGATGCCCTCCGACGTAAAGTCACTCGAGGATGTGCTGGCCACGCGGTACCCGTTATCGGCTTGCACAAGCACCCGTAAACCCACACCCCGCGAACCTGATTCCTTCAGAGTCTCGACTTCGCCCAACCGCACTGAGACCGAGAACTCATCGCCCTCGCGGATGGTGACTTCGGCGTCGGACGCTCCGGCTGCGAGGGCCTTGCGGACGACTTCTGCGGCTAGTTGTTGTAGATCGATCCCGGTTCCTGTCGCCGTGCTCATCGGCCTGTCCCGCCCACCGTCATGCGGTCCAGCTTCACCGTGGGCATGCCTACGCCGACGGGAACGCTTTGCCCATCTTTGCCGCAGGTGCCAATGCCTTCGTCGAGCGCGAGATCGTTGCCGACCATGGAGACGTGTTTCAATGCTTCCGGGCCATTTCCGATCAGCGTTGCGTCCCGCACCGGGGCCGTCACTTTTCCGTCCTCGATCAGATACGCCTCCGACGCCGAGAACACAAACTTGCCGCTGGTGATGTCGACCTGGCCTCCGCCGAAGTTCACGGCATAGAGGCCCCGCTTCACGCTGCGGATGATGTCGTAGGGATCGTCCTCGCCCGCCAGCATGTAGGTATTGGTCATGCGCGGCATGGGAATCTGTTGGTAGCTTTCGCGCCGGCCGTTGCCCGTTCCGGGAATGCCCATCAGGCGCGCCGAGAGCTTATCGCTGAGATAGCACTTGAGGACGCCGTTTTCGATCAGCACCGTCTCCTGCGTCGCCGAGCCTTCATCGTCCACGTTCAGCGATCCGCGCCGCGACGGCATACGGCCGTTGTCGACCACCGTAACCTTCGGGCTGGCAACCTGTCGTCCAATCATTCCGGCGAATGCGGACGTCTTTTTGCGGTTGAAGTCAGCTTCGAGCCCGTGCCCAACAGCCTCATGCAGCAGAACCCCGGGCCAGCCTGGGCCCAGGACGACTTCCATTTCGCCGGCCGGTGCCGCAACCGCGCTCAACTGCAGGATCGCTGTCCGCGCCGCTTCCTCGGCAAAGTGCTCGGGGCGTTTCGGCCCAGCGAAGTAGCCAATCTCGACGCGTCCGCCGCCGCCGGAGCTGCCTTTGGCCGTTCGGGTGGCATCTTTCGCCAGCACAAAGACGTTCATACGCGCCATGGGCTGCGTATCGCTGGCATACGTTCCGTCGGACGCAGCGACCAGGATGCGCCGCAGCTCATCGGCATAACTGGCTCGCACCTGGGTCACGCGGGGATCGTACTTCCGCGCGGCGCGGTCGGCCCGCATCACCAAATCGAGCTTGGAGGCAAGGTCTGTGTCCAGATCCGCTGCCGGGGCGGGATAGAGGTTCGGCACCTCAGTCTCGGTGAACCCCTGCACGGTCTGCGTGGCTGGGCCGTTGGCGATCAACGCCGCGGTGCGCGCCGCGCGCAGCAGGCGGTCAGCGGAAAGATCGTCGGTGTAGGCGTAACCCGTACGCTCTCCGCTCACTACGCGGACGCCGCAGCCGGCGCTTACGCCCTGGCTGGCCGACTTGACGATGGATTCATCGACACCCAGCGACGTAGCGGCTACCGACTCGAAATAAAGGTCGGCATAGTCGCCGCCGGCTGACAGCGCCTCTCCCAGACAACGTTCCAGAAGCCGGTCCGTGACGCCAAACTTCTCAAGAAAATACCGTTTATGATCCAATTCGCTCCTCGTGGCAACCGCCGGACAGGCGACCTGACTCCTGAGTTTCCATGTTTCCCGACTGGTAACTACCCTTTTAGATGTTGCTCCTCTGATTCTTCATCAAATTTCCACCTGCCGCCGATTCCGAATTGTGGCAACATCGTTGCTATGAGAAAGTCTATTCTGCTTTGCCTGGTGCTGCTGATCTCGGCTTCGGCCTTTGCCGCGCCGCGTCACCACCATCATCACCACCACCATCATCACCCCGCTGCCTAAACCGGAGGGGCGCATTCCACGGAACGCCCCTTCCGCCCTCCCCGTGGTGTTGCCCCATCATCGACCTTGTCGGCCCTCGCTTTGGAGTGTATTTTTCCCTCTATGAGCACTGCAACCGTTCTGCAGATTGAAAAGGACCCGCGGTTTCCGATCGGAAAATTTCGCCGCAGCGAAGCCGATCTCAGCAATCATGCTGCTTCCATTGCCACACTGGCCGCGCTGCCGGAGAACCTTCGTTCCGCTGTTTCGGGCCTGAGCGGCAAACAGCTGGATACTCCTTATCGCGACGGGGGCTGGACGGTCCGCCAACTGGTGCACCATGTGGCCGACAGCCATATGAACGCGTACGTACGCGTTCGTCTCGCGCTGACTGAGGATTGGCCGGTAGTGAAGGCTTACGACGAGAAGCTGTGGGCAGAGCTCGCCGATGCGACCACGGCCCCCATCGATTTTTCCCTGGAAATCGTGGACGCGCTGCATGCGCGCTGGGTGATTCTGCTGCGGTCGCTGAACGAAAGCCAGTGGCAGCACGGCTACACCCATTCTGAAAATGGACGCCAGTCGCTTGCCGAGGCGGTTGCGCTCTACGACTGGCACTGCCGGCATCACGTCGCTCACATTGTCGAATTACGAAAGCGTATGAACTGGTAGGTTTTTACTTGCCCCGAGTGGCAAGGGGCGCAGAACATCGCAATTGATGGCTGCTCCCGTCGCATTTTTCGCGGCTCCTGCTTCTCCCGCCGCGCTCGCCTCCGCTCTCGAAGATTTTGTCGCGGCGCATCCGCACGCAGCCATTCTTGAAGATGGCCGCGTACTTTTCGATCTGCGCCTCGCTCACTGTTCCGTCACCGCCGATCACGGACGGTGCCTGCTGCATCTGTGGTCGGAGGAGCGCAATCTGGTTCGCACGGTCACCGCGATCCAGCCCCGTCGCGAATCGCTCCGCCTCGAAACGCGTCGCTTTGGACAAACCAGGACGCAGCAGTTGCTGATCATTCCCGACCCCGACTTCCGCACTCCCTCGGCGCGGGATACCTCGCGCCGCCGCTATTTGCGTGCTCTGGAGCTGGCGCTCGGCAATCATTTTCCGGGCTGGATACCGGAACGCTTCCGCTCGGCCATGGACATGGAGCACAGCTTCGGGCCCGCCTACGCGCGCGGCATCCTCACGCGGGGACAGAGCGCATGGGCCGTTCTGGGTGTTGGCCCCGACGAGCCGCCAGCCGTCATCGATGGCGCGCTGACGCTCGGCGTTCTTTGGCTCGCCTTCTGCCGGGAACACAGCGCGGGCCGGCGCGTATTTCAGGGGCTGCGTCTCATCGTTCCGCATGGAAATCCTGGCGTCATGCGCGCCCGCATGGCCTGGATGAATTCTCGTCTGGCCCAGTGGGAGCTTTACGAGTTACATCCGTCGACGGGGGAACTGGCGCTGTGCGATGAAGGCGCTGATGGCAATCTCGAAATTCAACTGGCGCACGCGTTTGATCCGGAGGCCGCGCTGGAACGCTCCGCCGTGGCCATCGACCAGATGCGGTCGCTGCTGGGGCCGGAATTGCTGGCGCAGACAGAAATTCGTCCGCGCGGCGCTACGGAGGTAGGCTTTTCTCTTCACGGTCTCGAATTTGCGCGGGCCCGGCATCGGATCGCGCCCGGCTCGTTCGCTCGCAAGGACGAAATTGTTTTCGGAACAGGGCCCAGCGAGACGCTCCTGGACGATGTGACCGAGGACGTCTTCCGCGATCTGATGGACCGGCTCTTCCAGAGCCGGCGACCAGCCGCACCGGTCCGCGACGCGCTCTACCGCCTGCAGCCCGAGCGATGGCTTGAGTCCGTGCTGCGGCGCGATCTTTCCGTTCTTGATCCTTCGCTGGGCGGCGGCCCCGTTTACTCTCAGGTACCCGCGTTTGCGTCGGCCAGCCGTAGCCTGCTTGATTTGCTCACGGTCAATCGCCAGGGACGCCTTGTTGTGCTCGAGCTCAAGGCCGACGACGACCTCCATTTGCCCGTTCAGGCGCTCGACTACTGGGCTCGCGTGCGCATGCTGCACCGCGACGGATCTCTGAAGTCTCACGGCTACTTCGCCAGCATCGAATTATCTGCTGAAGATCCGCTGCTCTATCTCGTCGCGCCCGCCTTGCACGTTCACCCGGCGAACGAAACCGTGTTGCGCCATCTTTCTCCTGTCGTTCCGTGGGAAATGATTGCGCTGGACGAGCACTGGCGCGAACAGTGCAGGGTGATGCTGCGCAAGCGCAGCACGCAGACGGCGGCGACGGATTTGAATCCGAATGCGCTGAGCGAGGAAGGCGAAAGAGGATAACGGCACCGGCGTGCCGTGCAGCCCATGAGCGGCACTTTTCGCCAGCGGCATGTGCGCCGTCGCTTTCCCCACGATTGCCACGT
Source organism: Acidobacteriaceae bacterium (assembly GCA_035482355.1). Classification (GTDB taxonomy): domain Bacteria; phylum Acidobacteriota; class Terriglobia; order Terriglobales; family Acidobacteriaceae; genus Palsa-343. Next base: position 16,726 of record DATHQV010000043.1, read on the forward strand.
TGTGTCAAAGTAATAATCTTGCGAACAGGCATCGAAACACGTTGCTTTAAGCGGACATAGAATGGAGTGCAGCCGGGAGTGATGGAATCTCTGAGCGCGGCCGAACTGCGGCGAGAAATCAGCGCCCGCAATCAGATTCGTGGAGAGCGATACAGCCACGAAATCTCCTGGGGGCCGTCCGCAAGCGTCATCTTTGAAGAGGGGGAAGAGGGTCACGGCAACTTTCTGCCGGCGTCCTGGGCTCGGATCAGCAGCAATCCTGCCTGGCGGAAACGCCTGGCGAAAAGCTATACCGCCAGCAGATTTGTGCCGCGAGCGCAGGATCGAAGACGCTTCGAACTGGACTGCGCCGCCAGCTCCGACGCGCTGCTGATGAACATCTTTTGTTACCCGCGGGGGCTCATACGGCCGGCGCTGTGCGCATTGCTGGGTATTGAGCCAGGCCTCACTCCGGAATTCGGGTTCCGGGCGGCCATCCCTGTGGCCAATGGCCGCACGGATCGAACCGAGATTGATATGAGGATCGGGCCCTTGTTGGTCGAAAGTAAGCTGACGGAAGGAGACTTCCAGCGGGCACCACTGCGGTTGCTGTCGCGATATCGCGACCTGCATGAGGTTTTCGAGACGGAGCGGTTGCCTGGCCGCAACGACGCCGTAGATTCATGGCAGCTCATTCGCGGAGTGCTGGCTGCTCATGCGACCGGCGGTTCCTTCTTCGTGTTCTGCGACCGGCGGCGGCCTGACCTCATCGAGCGCTGGTTCGAAGTGATGAGTGCTGTGACTGATAGCTCGCTGCGGACACGGCTGGGGATTTTGACATGGCAGGAGATCGGCGCCACGCTGGCAAAGCCAGTCCGCAAATTTCTGGACGAGAAGTATGGCATCTGAGACCGAACCACGGCTGCGCTGGCTGCTTGTCGACCTGAACTCCTACTTCGCGTCCGTTGAGCAGGAGCTTCGCCCGGAACTGCGAGGGCGGCCGGTCGCCGTGGTTCCGGTGATGGCCGATACCACCTGCGCGATTGCCGCCAGCTATGAAGCCAAAGTCTTCGGGGTGCGCACCGGTACGCGCGTTGGCGATGCAAAGCGAATGTGCCCGGGCATCGTGCTGGTGGAAGCCAGGCACGATGTCTACGTCGATTACCACAATCGCATCGTCGAAGCCGTTGAGCGATGCGTGCCGGTCGCAGCGGTGTTGTCGATCGACGAAATGGCATCCAGCCTGATCGGCCGCGAGCAACCGCTCTCCGCCGCGCTCGATTTGGCGAAACGCATTAAGAACTCCATACGCGAGAGCGTTGGTTCCACCCTGCGCTGCTCCATCGGCCTTGCTCCGAATCGCTATCTCGCGAAGATAGCCTCTGACATGCAGAAGCCTGATGGGCTGGTCGCGCTGACGCCCGACCAACTGCCGTCAGCTCTCAGCCAGCTCACGCTTCGCGACCTGCCTGGGGTGGGCGCACAGATGGAAAAGCGGCTCAATGAGCAGGGCATACGGACGATGCCGCAATTGCTTTCGCTCGATCGCGAACAGCTGAATCGCGTCTGGGGCGGGATCAACGGAGAGAAGCTCTGGTACTGGCTGCGGGGCGAGGATTTTCAGGACGCGGAACTCGAACATCAGAAGTCGATCAGCCAGAGCCACGTTCTGCCACCCGAACTTCGTACCGAAGACGGTTGCTACGCGGTGGCGCACAAACTGCTGCACAAGGCAGCGATGCGGCTGCGCACGGCGCGCCTTTGGACGACACACGTGTCTTTGACAATCAAATACGCGACGTCTCGAGGAGAATCCCAACACTCCTCCGGGATCCATCAGTCTGTCTGGTCGGAGAGCCTGCCGGTGATCGAGTGCCAGGACAATCAGACGCTGATTGAGACATTGCAGAAGCTCTGGGCTGCACGGCCGCAGGACGAAAAGCACCGCAAGCCCTTCTTTGTTGGTGTCGGGCTGGAGAACCTCGTGCCGGATCACCTTCATACGCTGAGCCTCTTCTCGAGTCTCGAAACCGAAACTAAACGGACTCGCCTGACGAGCACCATGGATGCACTGAACCACAAATACGGGACCGCCACGATCTTCTCAGCCAGCATGCTGCTGGCGCGCGCAGCCGCTCCGACACGGATCGCCTTCACCAGCATTCCGGACCTCTTCTGAAGGTCAATCGCCTGATCTCAACCGGCGATGCCGAACTTCGGCCATTTGTCCGAAACAACTCAGCCCCGCCCCTCCCGTTGAATCCACCCCCACCCCACTCCGCTATACTTCCCCCATTCCCACCATGAGGCGCCACGTCCTCATCTTCGGCCTCGTCGGCGGCGTCCTCGTCGCCAGCCTCCAATACACTGAATACCGCTTCGTCGTGATTGAACACTCCGTCGAGCTCTACGGCGCGCTGATCGCCATCCTCTTCGCGGCCTTCGGCATCTGGCTCGGCCTCCGCATCACCCGCCGCCGCGAAACCATCCGCGAAACGGTCGTCGTCAAGGAAGTCCTTGTCCCCGCGGTCCCCCCCACTCCCGAACCCTTCTCTCCCAATACGGCCCGCCAGCAGACCCTCGGCATCACCGCACGCGAGCTTGAAATCCTCACCCTGGTCGCCCGCGGCCTCAGCAATCGCGAAATCGCCGCTCAGATTTTCGTATCCGAAAACACCGTCAAGACCCACTGCGCCCGCGTCTTCGACAAGCTCGGAGCCGCCCGCCGGACCCAGGCCGTCCAGCGCGGCAAAGAACTGGGCCTTTTGCCGTGAGGCTGGAGTGCCCGAACGGCATCCGCCTGGGGTTAGCCCGCCCTGAGCAAGCTCCGAACGAAGTGAGGTGCGCGTCGAATGGGGCCAGTCCTCACCCAAAAGCACGATTTTCGCTCCATTCCTCTAAAATCACCCGAAAGGATGACGACATCCTGCCCGAAACCCCCGCATCGTGACACCATCCGGCCGCGTATCTGAGTCGGACCTGACTTGCTTAGGGAGCCTCCCATGAAAAAAAACGTCCTCACCTTCGGCCTCATCGCCGGCGTCATGATCTCCGTCCTCATGGACACGACGCTTCTGCTGCGCAACAAGATCGGCGCCAGCCACAGCATGCTTCTCGGCTACACCATGATGGTGGCGTCGTTCCTGCTGGTCTACTTCGGCATCCGCAGCTACCGCGACAATAACCTCGCCGGCCAAATCTCCTTCGGCCGCGCCTTCTCCTGCGGCATCCTCATCACCCTCATCACCTGTGTCTGCTACGTCGCCACGTGGGAGGTCATCTACTTCAACTTCATGCCCCACTTCATGGACAGCTACTTCGCCGCGCAGATTTACAAGGTTCAGGCCGCCGGACTCGACCCCGCCACCACCGCCGCGCGGGTCGCCGCCATTCAGCATTCCCAGCAGCTCTACCAAAACCCCATCGTGAACATGGCCTACACCTTTATGGAGCCACTGCCCGTCGGCTTGCTCATCACCCTTATCTCCGCGGCCGTCCTCCGCCGTAAAGCCCCGGTACAATCCAACTCCGCTCCCGCCGCCGTCACCACATAAATCAAAAAAGCCGGGACACAAGCCCCGGCCTTCCCTATATAACTGTCAAACGATTCGAATGGGAGGTTGTATGGGTTCAGTCACTGGCTTTGGCGGTATATTCCTGCGAGCGAACGATCCAAAAGCTCTGTATCAGTGGTACGAGCAGCATCTCGGTCTGATGAAAGGCGGTGGATTTTTCGCGTTTCCTGCTCCCACGCAACAGGCTCGGGTCATCTTCGCCCTTTTCAAACAGGACGCCGACTACTTCCCACCAGCGCAGAAAGCCATGATCAATCTTCAGGTGGACGATCTGGACGGCGTGCTCGACCGCCTGATTGCCGAAGGTGTCACCGTCGATCCAAAACGCAAAAGCTATGACTTTGGAAAATTTGGCTGGGTCACCGACCCCGAAGGGAATCGCGTCGAGCTTTGGCAGCCTCTCGGATCTGACTAAGGCCGGGCGGACCCATGTGGGTCCTCATCGGTCGGCATGCTTCGCCCTTACGGCGACTTTGGAGCGAGGATCTGCTCGAGGTAGTCGGTGGTGCCTGGCACTCGGACAAGATGCGGGTAGTCCAGTCCATCGATGTTATCGAGCGTGTAGACCTCGGTGACGCCGTCGCCCTTCGCTGTGATCTGCAGGGCTTTCCTGCTCTTCCGGGCCTCGGCGATTTCGCTTCGCAACACAGCGGTGCTGTACGCGTGACCATCGATGGCCACCAGTTCCATGCCGGGTGCGAGCCCGGC
>DATHQV010000044.1:0-4968 GCA_035482355.1 Acidobacteriaceae bacterium
CAGCGATGTTTTGCCACGGAAGCGGGCAGTTTCACAAGTCCAACCGGCCGGGATTTCACCCTTATCCCCTACAATCGTTGAGGATGACTCAGGCAGTCGTGATTACCGTAAGTGACTCATTCAGCCGGGGAGAGCGCGGGGACCTCTCCGGACCGGCCGCGGTTAAAGTACTCGAATCACATGGATTCGACGTACACGCGCGCATTTCAGTACCAGACGAAATTAAGGCCATCGAAGACGCACTCCGCTCGGCGGCGGCCGCCGCCCGCCTGGTGGTTACCACCGGAGGCACCGGCATCAGCCCCCGCGACGTCACTCCCGAGGCCACGCGGGCGGCTTGCGACCGCCTCCTCGAGGGCGTTGCCGAGGTTATGCGCGCCGAGGGCCGCAGGGAGACTCCGCTCGCCGCGCTGGGGCGCGGCCTGTGCGGCACTATCGGTACCTCGCTGGTTCTGAACCTGCCCGGAAGCCCCCGCGGTGCAGTCACTTCGCTCCGCGCCGTGCTGCCGCTGGTAGGCCACGCACTCGATTTGCTGGCGGGCAAGACCGAACACGACGCGCAACATCTGGGAGACCCGTCTTGAAGCGGCTGGTAGAGCTCTCCACAAAATACCGGGTCCTGCTCCTCGGTTTCCTCAAGCCGCTGGGCTTTTGGGGCGTGGGCGCGGTGGCCGTCCTCGACTCGAGTTCCATCCCCGTCCCTATGGACCTGATCGTCGCCGGATACGCTTGGAGCGATCCTCATCGCTTTTATCTCTACGTTCTGATGGCAGCCATCGGATCGGCCATCGGCGGCCTCGTTCCTTATTGGCTCGGGCGCGCCGGCGGCGAGATCTTCCTCATGAAGCGCATCGACCGGACCCGCTACGAGAAAATGCGCGACCGCTTCGAGCGGCAGGAGTTCCTGGCGCTGATGATCCCGTCCATGATGCCACCGCCTACTCCGTGGAAGGTCTTCGTCTTCGCCGCCGGCGTCTTCGAAATGAAGGTGGCGAGCTTCATGCTGGCGGTGCTCGCCGGCCGCATCGTGCGCTTTACCGTGGTCAGCCTGCTGACCATCCGCTACGGCCCGCAAATCGTCCACGATCTGACCATATTGATGCAACAACACATGCTGGCCATGCTGGTGGCGCTGGGAGTCGTCCTGATCGTGCTGGCCGTGCTGGCGTTGCGCAAAGGCATGAGCAAACGGGCCCCGGCAGTGTAAGGCGGGTTATTCGCAACGAATAGCAGCGATGGGCTCGATCCTGGCCGCCCTCAGCGCCGGCAGCAGAGAAGCTGCGCTTGCGATCACAGCTAGCAGCGCGATGGAGCCGGCAAAGATCCACGGATCGCGCACCGATGTTCCGTAGAGGAAGCTCGCGAGCGCCCGCGAAGCCAGCAACGCCGCAATCAGGCCGGCCGCCGTGCCTCCGACGGCCACGGCCGTATTCTGACGGAAGATCAGACCGGCGACCTGTGTGCGCTGTGCGCCGAGCGCCATGCGAATACCAATCTCGCTGGTGCGACGGGCGGTTGTGTATGCAAGTGTGCCGTAGAGTCCGACAGCGGTGACCACCAGTGCGCAGGCAGCGAAAAAGATGGAGAGCAGAGCCATCATGCGCTCGGCGCTGAGAGAGTCGTCGACGATACTGGACATCGACGTCATGACCGGGATGGGAATGCCTGGGTCCATCTGGTTTATCAGCATTCGCACCGCGGCGGTCAACGGAGCTGCAGGTCCATCGATGCGTACCACTGCGTGATACGAACGGGCATGCTGGCCGTCGTCCTGTGTCATAGGGAGATACGCGGTGGGCGGCGGTGCGGAGCGAAGATCCTCGTACTTGGCGTCGCCGACGACGCCGATGACTTCGTACGGAGTGCGGGTGGGAGGATCGCCCGCATACTTGATGACGATATGGCCAACAGGGTCGCGGCCGGCGAAGAGCAACTTCACCGCTGACTGGTTGAGAATAATCTTGAGTCCCGTGGCTGTGGCGTCGGTCCAGCGAAAATCGCGGCCCCGAAACAGCGGGATGCGCATGGTTTCAAAGTAGCCGGGGCTTACGCCGTTCTGGTGGATGTCGTACTCTTTGCCGGCGGGAGCAGAGAAGTTCTCGTCCCACACATAATCCGTAAACGGGATGATGCCGGCAAAGCTGACATTTGTGACTCCCGGCTGCTGTCTGAGACCTTCGCCCAGCTGGTGGTAGAACTGCATCAGCGCATCGCCCTTAAGTGGCTGCTGGTCCATGCTGAAGGCGATGTTCTGGATACCGTTCGGGTCGAAACCGGCAGCGGATCTATAGAGGCGAACGAGGCTTGAAGCAAGCAGCCCGGCGCCCACCATCAGCATCAACGCCAATGCGACTTCGGTTGCCATCATTTACCGCGGCAGGATGCGCTGACGTTCGTGCGCCTGCGTGCCGCGCTGTCCCTGCTTGATCTGCTCGCTGAGATTTCCAGCCGTAGCCTGCAGTGCGGGAATCAGGCCAACGACGAGCGCTGCCACGATTGCAGCCAGAGCCGCGAAGCCGAATAGGCGGATATCGAGCGAAGTATCTATGTGCGCATCAAACTGCCCCCCCAGCAGGATGGCCGCGAGCGACTTGCCCACCAGGGGAGCGATCGCCAGGCCCGCGGCAGTTCCTGTGACGGCGATCAGCAGGCTTTCTACGAGAAGCTGTTGCACGAGCCTGCGCCGGTTCGCGCCCATGGAAAGGCGCGTGGCGAGTTCCCGTTGCCGGGCAGCTCCGCGAGCAAGCAACAGGCTGGCAAGGTTAAGGCAAGCCAGTAAGAGAATGCCTCCGCACATGGCGAAAACCGCCGCCAGCGGCTTGCGGAAGAGCAGGCGGACATAGGTGAATCCGGCCGATCCTGATTCTGCGGCGAAGTGAAAATGGCGCTTCTCGCGGTCGGCGATCCATCCCGTGTCGGATGTTGATTCATGAAGGACCGCGCTGCTGATGGCCGTCATTTCCGCGTTCGCCTGTTCGAGCGTCGCCTGTGGTTGCAGACGTCCCATCACAGTCATCCACCAGCCATGAATGCCGGCCGCAGTCATGCTGCGCTCGCCATTCAGAACCGGCTCGGCCGCCAGCGGGATGTAAAGCTCCGGACGCTCGAGCGGGTCGGCTCCTATAAATCGCTTAGGCATCACGCCAACCACCGTTACGACGGTATTGTCGATTTCCAGCTTCTTGCCGATAACATCGGGCGCACGATTGAACCAGCGCTGCCAGAACGATTCGCTCACGACCACGCCGAAGCCCGCCGGATGACCACCCTTGTGGTCATCCTGCGGGCCGAGTGTGCGGCCGAGCAGCGGCGCAGTTTCGAGCGCAAAGAAGAAATCGCCACTTACAAATTGCCCGGAGATGTTTTCGGATCCGGCGTTTCCCTTCACCTGAAGCGTCGTGTGACTCAAAGCGATGACCTCGGAGAACGATTCGTGGCGATGCTCAAGGGAGCGGAATAACGGCTCGGAAAAGCTGTAGTTCGGGAGTGGATTGCCCTGATGGATGCCAAGCACCGCGAGTCGGTCGCTGGCCGGAACGGGCAGGGGGCGCAAGAGCAGTCCATCGATTATCGAGAAAACGGTGGTATTCGCGCCGACGCCGAGTGCCAGGGTGAGAATGGCGACAACGCTGAAGCCGGGCGATTTGCGCAGCATTCGCGCCGAGAAGGATGCGTCGCGGGCGAGATTCTCGAGCGACTGAAACTGCCACAACTCACGCAGCCGTTCGTGCCAGCGGCTCGGATCGCCGAAGGTGCGGCGGGTCGCAGCGTTCACATCTGTCTGCGGAACTCCCTCCCGCAGCAGTTTGTCGCGCAGCATCGCCCGGTGGAAGGCCAGCTCATCGGCCATGTCCCGATCCATGCGCCGCTTGAGAAAGAGCGCCTTCAATCGCAGGAGAAACTCGTGCAGATTCGGAGCCATGATTGACCTCAACTGCGCCTTATGAAGCCTGCATCACAAACGCAACCGCTGACGACAGACGTGCCCATCGCTGTGCCTCGGCATGCAGGCGCTTCTGTCCCTCGGCCGTCAGTTCATAAAATTTGGCCCGCCGGTTATTATCCGAAGCGCCCCATCTGGCCTTCAGCATGCCGCGCAGTTCCATGCGGTGCAAAGCCGGATAGAGCGCGCCCTCCTCCACCTTCAGCATTTGCTGCGATGTCTGATGAATCCACTCCGCGACACCGTATCCGTGCAATGGCCCAAGCGCCAGAGCTTTGAGAATTAGCATCTCCAGCGTTCCCTGAATCAATTGGCCTGTGTCCGAAGTCCGTTCCATAATTGACTTAGGGGAAGATAGCGACACCAATGCCGTCTTGTCAATATTGCCTTCGCAGCCGCGATCAAAGTAATCTGGTTTCCCACACCTTAGTGCGAAAAAGCTGATGAGAATGCGGATGATGACGGTGTGTCGAACAGCTCTGATCTGCTGCCTGGCGGCAACCATGCCAGCCATCCCGCAAAGCACTCAGCAACAGCCGAGCACTCGCCCTGCTCCCGCGCCGCGTCCATCCAAGCCAGGTGGGGACGTCAGTATCCAGCCCTACCCCAATCCTCCAACGCCCGGGCCGACGCCGCGACCACCTGGACAGAACCCCGGACAGCGCCCACCCGGATCGAATCCAGGCTCGAATCCCGGAGCGGGGCCGCCATCGCGTCCTCCATCCAGGCCGACCGGTGACGTCTCCATTCAGCCATATCCGTATCCTCCAAAGCCCGGCCCGAGGCCGCCACGTCCGCCGACCTGGGGCAGGCCGCCGCAGTATCGTCCGCCGTATCAATGGCGTCCGGGCGATTGGGATTATCTGCACCGCTATTACTACCGGAATCTCGGATATATCAACCGGTCCAGGCGTCCGGTATGGATCGTCGGGGGATTCATCCCGTGGACCGACTTCGGATATTTGACTCCTCTGCCGCCAAATCTCTACGGATACCTGCCGCCTCCGCCGCCGGGATACCAGGTC